>JAVFAU010000001.1:0-26172 GCA_034002335.1 Bdellovibrionales bacterium
TTCTAACTTCGCCATGCACACTTGTGAAATCTTAAACTTCTTTCGATCGACGATATCGCGAAACTGGGTCTTCTTCTCGTCGCACACCACCGTATCGCCAAGAGTGACTTCGGCGTAAATCTCAGAGACATCGACGACACGTTTTTGATCTGTAAAACCAAGCGTGCTACAGAAGTAGCGCACCGAGAACTCAGCTCCCGTACGATCGTCATTTGAGACAGGAATAGACGCGTTCACACCCGAACCCTGATTCCCACTCTGGGTTTCAGAACCCTGCACGCCAAACACACTCGTTTTCGCGAGCAGGCTACTTTTCTCAAGATCACTGATGACCTCAAAACCGGAAACTCCGCAGTTCTGAAATCCCACAACGATTCCGAGAGCGCCCAACATCAACCCTACGATGCTAGCCGTTTTTTCAACTCTCGTTTTCATACATCCCCCTTTAGAAACTAAACCCCATGTCTAAAAACTCAAAAGAACGGAGAACAAGCCGTGCCCTTGCCCCCAAGGCCACATTCACTGATCACAAGTGGAATACTGAACGTGATGATCGAGTTCGATCTGTTCTCCCAATTGATCGAATTCACCTTGAGCGTGGTCGACGTCGTTCCCGCGGCCATCTCGAAGAAGCCTTCGGCGGGAACATAGTGAATATTCGGCTGAGCGTAGAGAGCGGGACGTGATTCCCATGCGAGATCGTTGGTTCGCCAATGGCCGGTCACACTCTCCGTTAAAACTCGATCCGAAACGAGACGGACTTCACACACGCCGCCTGCAACACATGGTTGCGGCACAAAACTGATTTTCGGGTATTCAACGCCCCTGAGAATCGGCGCGTTCACGGAAGACTCGTCACCTAGAGAGACGAGCTCAAGAACAGCAAACGGTTCTCCGCAGTTCTGGAAAGACAGAGTGAGCAGAATGCCGCTTACAAGTAACGCCGCTCGCTTCATCTCCCCTCCCCTCGTTCGAAACCATCATGAGTTCTTGCTGAGAGAAGAGAGCAAAGTTCAAGCCCGGGGCAGAGAGCATTAATGTCAGCTGAACTATCTTTGATGTTATAAAACTAGCGATTTACACATTCAAAGGCTGATACGAGTGCCGTAACTTATTGATTCAAGAGCTTCATCGAAAATTTTGTCGTACTTTTCACATCGTGCAGAGGCCAACGACACCTTAAGAACATGGCGAGCCAATATGTCTCGCGCCTTCAAGCACCCTCGCATGATCTTCACAAAACTCCGTACTCAAAAAAAAGCCCACGCTTTCGCATGGGCTTTTTTGTCTCACTGAATTTAAACAGCGCCTTGTTCCAGTTTAGTGCATGCCGCTTCCGGCTCCGCCGCCCGTCTTCTCGCTGATCGCGGCCTGAGCCGCAGCAAGACGCGCAATTGGAACGCGGTATGGGGAACAGCTCACGTAATCGAGTCCCGCCGTTTGGAAAAACTGAATCGAATCGGGATCGCCGCCATGTTCGCCGCAAACGCCGACCTTCAAGTCTTTCTTCACACCACGCCCTAGCTTTACGGCCGTCTTCACAAGGCTTCCAACACCAACCTGGTCAATCGAAACAAACGGATCTTGAGCGAAGATTCCCTCGCTCACATACGTCGAAAGAAAACGCCCCGAATCGTCACGCGAAAGCCCGAGCGCCGTTTGCGTCAAATCGTTCGTGCCGAAGCTAAAGAACTCCGCCGTTTGCGCAACCTCATCGGCCGTCAAAGCCGCGCGTGGAATTTCGATCATTGTTCCGATCAGGTAATCGAACTCAACGCCCGTCTCCTGTTGAACCGCGCGAACTTCCTTCTCCGCAAGTACGCGCAGAATCTCGAGTTCCTTTGCGGTCGCAATCAACGGAATCATGATCTCCGGCACAAGCGCCATTCCGCCTTTCACAAGTTCCGCTGCCGCCTCGGCAATCGCTCGTGTCTGCATCTGGTAGATTTCCGGATACGTGATCGCAAGACGGCAACCTCGATGCCCCAGCATCGGGTTGAACTCATGAAGGCTCCTAACTCGCGTGCGAAGTTTGTCGAAATCAACACCAAGCTTCTTTGAAAGCTCGCGAATCTCTTCGTCCGTGTGCGGAACGAACTCATGCAAAGGAGGATCAAGAAGACGGATTGTAACCGGGTACCCCTTCATGACCTTAAAGAGCTCGAGGAAATCCGAACGCTGCATCGGAAGAAGCTTCTCAAGCGCGACTTCACGCTCAGTCTTCGTTTCCGCCACGATCATTTCTCGAACCGCATCAATGCGATCCGCGCCAAAGAACATGTGTTCCGTACGGCAAAGCCCAATACCCTCGGCCCCGAAGCCACGCGCCGTTTCGGCGTCTTTTGGAGCATCGGCATTCGCCCGCACCTTCATTGTACGTTTTTGATCCGCCAGCTTCATAATGCGATCGAAATCACCCGAAAGCTCGGGTTCGACCGTCTTCACTTCGCCCAAGAAGACCTCACCCGTGCCCCCATCAAGCGTCACGATATCGCCCTTTTTTAGAACGTACCCGCTCACGCGCAGTGTTTCGGCCGTGTAATCAATCGCGATCTCGCCGGCACCCGCGACACAGCACTTGCCCATGCCACGCGCCACGACCGCCGCGTGCGACGTCATGCCCCCACGGCTTGTGAGAATTCCCTGCGCTGCGACCATGCCGAGAATATCCTCAGGCGAAGTCTCGACACGAGCGAGAATGACTTTCTCGCCACGCTCTTTCCACTCGACGGCTTCTTCGCTTGAAAAAACAAGCTTACCCGTTGCCCCACCCGGAGACGCGGGAAGCGCTTTCGTCAAAACCGTTTTCTTCGCTTTCGGATCAAGCGTCGGATGCAAGAGCTGATCGAGCGACTTGGGATCAAGACGCATCAAGGCTTCATCCGACGTGATCAACTTCTCGTCGATCATATCGCACGCAATCTTAAGCGCGGCCTTTGCCGTCCGCTTACCCGTGCGCGTTTGAAGCATCCAAAGCTTTCCGCGCTCGACCGTGAATTCCATGTCTTGCATGTCACGATAATGTTTTTCGAGGCGCTTATAAGTCGCAACAAGCTCCGCGAAAACTTGCGGCATGCGCTCCTCAAGCGAATCGCCCACGGCTCCCGAAAGTTTCGCCTCGCTCGCGAGAATAGGAACCGGCGTGCGAATGCCGGCAACGACGTCCTCGCCTTGTGCGTTCACAAGATACTCGCCGTAAAACGCAGCTTCCCCCGTCGATGGGTTGCGCGAGAACGCGACCCCCGTCGCGGAATCATCGCCCATGTTTCCAAAAACCATCGATTGAACGTTCACGGCCGTTCCCCAGCTCGCAGGGATACTGTGAAGCTGACGGTACGCCACCGCGCGCGACGTGTTCCACGAGCGGAAAACCGCCGAGATCGCGCCCCAGAGCTGCTCTTTGGCATCGTTTGGAAACTTCTGCCCCGTGCTATCCGTAACTTGTTTCTTAAACTTCGCGACAAGCGCTTTGAGATCGTCGGCCGTGAGATCCGTGTCGAGCTTGTAGCCCTTTTCGTCCTTCATGTCCTCCATCGTGACTTCAAGAAACGACGAGTTCATGCCCATCACGACATCCGAGTACATCTGAATGAAACGACGATACGAATCCCAAGCGAAGCGCGGATTACCGCTCGCCTTCGCGAGGCCTTCAACCGTTTCGTCATTGAGACCAAGGTTCAAAATCGTGTCCATCATGCCAGGCATCGAGGCGCGTGCGCCCGATCGAACCGAAACGAGAAGAGGGTTTTCTTTGTCGCCGAACTTCTTTCCGATCTTCGCTTCGACTCGCGCAAGCGCCGCTTCGATGGTCGTCATCAAATCAGCCGAAAGCTTTTCGCCGTTATCGTAGAACGCTTGGCACATCTCAGTAGAAACCGTGAATCCAGGAGGCACCGGAATACCAAGAGACGTCATCTCAGCAAGGTTCGCGCCTTTGCCGCCGAGGATGTTCTTCATCCCCGCATTGCCGTCAGTCTCACCCGCCGAAAAGAAATAAACACTCTGGCCAGATGCCTTCGCGCCAGACGCCTTCGATGCAGAAACCGCTTGATCCATTTTCGCCCGCCCCTGTCCTGATTGATTTTCCCCAGATTGATTTTCCATATTCACTTCAACTCTCAAAAATTCCGCAATCCGTTGGCCACGTAATTCACGACGTCACTCATCGCGATACGTTCTTGCTTCATCGTATCGCGGTGACGAACCGTCACCTTGTGGTCGTTCAAAGAATCAAAATCAACCGTCACGCAATACGGAGTTCCGATCTCGTCTTGGCGACGATAGCGTTTTCCGATTGATTGCGAGTCGTCGTACTGCACCTCAAACTCACGCGCGAGTTCGTCACGCAGCTTCTGCGATGGCCCCTGAAGCTCGGCCTTTTTTGACAAAGGCAAAACCGCCACTTTCACCGGCGCGAGTTCCGGATGGAATCCGAGCACCACGCGTGTGTCCGGCTTACCCGTTTCATCATCAACCGTGATTTCTTCGCGGTAAGCATCGCAAAGCACAGTGAGAATCAAGCGATCGCAGCCGACGGCCGTCTCAATCGCGTACGGCACGTAACGCTCCTTCAAAGCCTCATCAAAGTAATCGAGTTTTTTGCCCGAGAACTTCGCGTGCTGGCTGAGATCGAAGTCACCGCGGTTGTGAACGCCTTCGAGCTCCTGCCAGCCGAAAGGGAATTGATACTGAATATCGACCGCCGCCTTCGCATAATGCGCAAGTTCGTCTGGGCCATGCGGCTTCCACCGCAGGTTTTCTTCGCGAATACCGATCTGCTTGTAGAAAGACCAACGAATCTCACGCCATTTTTCGTACGTCTCGGCGTCTTGCCCTGGCTTTACGAAATACTGCATTTCCATCTGTTCGAATTCGCGCGTGCGGAAAATAAAGTTTCCAGGTGTGATTTCGTTTCGGAAAGACTTCCCGATCGCCGCGATCCCGAACGGGATCTTCTTGCGCATGCTCGTCAGAATGTTCTCGTAGTTGACGTAGTGGCCTTGCGCCGTTTCGGGACGAAGATAAATAACGGCGCCCGCGTCTTCCGTCGGCCCCATGTGCGTCTTGAACATCAAGTTGAACTTGCGCTCTTCCGTCAGGTTTTTCGAACCACAGCTCGGACACTTCTTCTCGTTGATATAGCTATCGGTGTTGTCGGCGCGAAATCGCGTCTTACAGTCTTTGCAATCGACAAGAGGGTCGCTGAACCCATCGACGTGCCCGGAAGCCTTCCACACCGTCGGGTGCATCAGGATCGCGGCGTCGAGACCGACAACGTCTTCGCGGCGAACCATCGAGTTCCACCACGCACGCTTCACGTTCAACTTCAACTGCGCGCCCAGTGGACCGTAATCCCAGCACGAGTTGAGTCCGCCGTAAATTTCACTCGACTGAAAAACAAAGCCGCGGCGCTTTGAGAGCGACACCATCGTCGCCAAATCGCCAAGACGTTTCACCGACGCCTTTCCCGCTTGCTGTTGAGATTCCGAACCGGCCTGGCCAGACACTGTCGTCGTGGATATCGTCATAGATTTACACAAACCCTTCTCATGAATCGCGCCTGTAAAGGCCGCGACGTAACCTGCATCAAACTGCAATGCCCAACAAGTTGCGACGGATGAGGAGAAGGGTCAAATGGCTCCGCTCTGCGGCTGCAAAAGGTACCAGGCTCAAGGGCCTTTTTGCTAGGAACCCTCACCCCTCGACCTCATAAATAAAATGGAGTTTGTGCTCCTGGTTCAAGCACCCGAAAATCTGGAATAACGCACTGGGTCTATTTATGTAGCACCGATATGGAAACTCGCGCACGCTAACGCTTGAGAATAGCGTCGGCCGCCGCCTGTAAAAAGGACGTCGAATCGGGACTCTTCGCCCGGCAAGTTCGAAACGCCTGGATCACCATTTCACGAGAAGCCCCCGCCGGGAGGCCTAAAACCTCGTAGGCATCCCAAGTATGCCCATTCCAATTAAAGAAAACATTGAGCTGACGTTCGTGCGCCTGACCGTGGGTCGCCATCGAATGAAACTCTTCGTCTTCAAGACGCTGAAGGGCCGAGGCCCCGTAGACCGAGCCCTTTACCTGCGTTCCCGTTCGCCCCGCGCGCTCCCGGTTGATCTCGTCCATGGCCGTGAGACGTTTTGGACTGGAGAGATCGAGCATCGGGTGTTTTTTACCCTTTCGTCCCAAGGCAAACGAGAGCCCTATCGCCGTGACAATCAAGGCGTTCAGCGCTACGACGTCGTCGAGACTCAGACCGGTCATAGAGAATCACTCGCAGTTAATAAGTTCATTCAGGTCCTACTGCCTGTTTCTTTTCGGACTGTAAAAGCCTCGACTGAAGACCTCGACGTGTCTCAAAAGGAGAAAAGACATGGCTACAATGAATCCTTTCGAACAACAGCGCCCCATCGATGGCATCGCCAAGATCATCGCCGTCTCTTCGGGCAAAGGCGGGGTCGGTAAAAGCACGGTCGCGGTCAACCTCGCGGCGGCTCTCTCGCGGCGCGGTCTCAAAGTCGGACTGCTCGATGCGGATATCTACGGCCCGTCCCTCCCACGCATGAGCGGAACTCTTCATCAGAAAGTCGAACTCAACGACCAAAAAAAACTGCAACCGCTTGAGCGCTTCGGCGTGAAGCTCATGAGCATCGGTTACTTGATCGACGAAGACCTCGCCGTCGTATGGCGCGGCCCCATGCTGTTTAAAGCCATGGATCAATTTCTGCGCGATGTCGCTTGGGGCGAACTCGACTATCTCCTCGTCGATCTTCCCCCAGGCACAGGCGACGTGCAGCTCTCGCTTGCGCAAAAAGTTCCACTTGCTGGGGCCGTGACCGTTTCAACTCCACAAAACGTGGCGCTGACGGATGTAAAAAAGGCGATCGACATGTGGGCTCGCACGCAAGTGCCTCTGCTAGGGCTTGTCGAAAACATGAGCTGGTTTACACCTCCCGGCTCAACCGAGAAAATGCAGCTCTTCCCGAAAGGGCAAATCGATTCGTGGCTGAGCGAGCGCGGCCTTCCTAAACTTGGAGAAATCCCGTTTCATCAATCCGTCGGACTTGGTGCCGAAGCTGGAATCCCAGTTGTCGAAAGCGATCCGACGTCCGAAGCCGCCCGAGCGTTCATCGATATCGCCGGTCGTATCATCGAAGCTGTTCCCGTCCATACCTGAGACGTTTTCGTCTCAAGACTCTCACTACGAAACAAGCACGCCCCCGAAATGCCCTTGGATACGTCTCAAGATGTGTCTTCAAGGGCGTTTTCAGTTCTCTTTGCTTTCGATCAATAATGCGCTGCGATATTCTGAGGGAGATCGAAGAATAAGGAAGTTCTGTCGACAACCAAAGGGGGTCAACGTGAGATCAAGACCAGCTGGGTGGGTCGCAGATCCGCCGCCCGAGTAGCGGGGCTGCATACATAGAAGCTTTTGATAAAAACACTTTCAACTGAGGAGGTTTATCGAGAGCTAATGAAATCCTTCCTTTGCTTAAGGGCAAACCACTCGAAAGAGTGGGACGCAAAGCTAGAGGGGCTAACGCCGAACGATTTCCTGCCAGTTCGAGCTACGCCAGCCAGTCTGCCAGAGGACGAGAAAGCACTTGAGCATCATCTGGGAGGATTCAGCAAAAGAAGAATTCACGTGTGCCTGCCAGTAGCGTGAGTTTCTTCTGCCCCGCCAGCCCCACGGCGGGTTTTTTTATTGTTTTTCTCGATGACGCCATCGAACGAGACGATTTTCCAAATCGCGCAAGAGTTGCTAAAAGGTTTGTGTAGCCGTTGGTATACATACGAATCACTCAAACAAGGAGGCAATCATGAGCGCTAATATCAATATCGGTATCTCAGAAGAAGATCGCAAAGAGCTCGCTCAAGGGCTGTCACGACTTCTCGCCGACACATACACGCTTTATCTGAAAACGCATAACTACCACTGGAACGTCACGGGTCCGATGTTTCAAACGCTGCACCTGATGTTCGAAACTCAGTACAACGAACTCGCTCTTGCGGTCGACACGATCGCGGAACGAATCCGCGCGCTCGGCGTCTACGCTCCCGGCACGTATTCACAGTACGGCAAGCTGACTTCGATCAAAGAAGATCAAAACATCCCGGCCGCCCAAGATATGATTAAAAATCTTGTGGAAGCCCAAGAGACCGTGATCCGCACGGCCCGTTCGATCTTCCCTGTCGCGGAACGCGCATCCGACGAAACAACAGCCGATGTTCTGACACAGCGTTTGCAAGTTCACGAGAAAACCGCGTGGATGCTTCGCAGTCTCATCGAAGGCTGATCTCCAGCAAGCACGGCCGAGCAAAAAGCGGAGCCAAAAAAAAGAGGACCCGATACGGGTCCTCTTTTTTCGTTCATCTTGTGAGCATCAGATTACAGCATCGGAATTTCAAGACGGCGACCGACAAACAGAACCGACTTCTTTTGAATTCGGTTGTGGTTTGCGAGCTCACGTACGGAGACATTGTACCTGCGTGCGATAACCGCGAGGTTCTCGCCACGACGAACGACGTGAACTCTACGGCTCGCCGCCGGGTTACGGCGTTTCGCGGCTTCGCGCATCTTCGTTTCCGCTTTCGAAACCTGACGGCTGCGCGCCGCGACCCGTGTCGAAGACGACGGTTTACCCGCTGGAGTACGAGGCCGCTCGAGCTGCGAAGACTTGCCTGGCCCGAGAGTCGCGACGTTTTCAGACGGCACGCGCAAACGGCGACCGACCGAAAGAACCGAGCGAGCCGACATACGGTTCAATCGCAGAACTTGCGCTTGGCTCACATTGAACTTTTTCGCGATCGAAGAAATCGTATCGCCGCGACGAACACGGTAGTACGAGTAGTCGTCCTCTGCCGCGACAAAACGGGCCGCTTGGCTGGCAACCGCAGCCGGTGCCGCAGCCAAGGCTTTCGCCTCAAGTCCCGTCGGAACACGCAACACGAGTGTATTTGAGCCTTTTGGCATCGGAGCGACGCCACGCTTGTAAGCCGGGTTCAAGTCGCGAAGGTCGTCGTACTCAAGCCCCATCTCCGAAGCAAGACGGCGAATATCGATTGGTGTCGAAAACGTCACGGTCTTGAAATCAAGAGCCGGCATGTACTCGACATCGCCGAAACCGTATTTATCCGGTTCTTTCGCGATCAGACGAGCCGCCAAGAATTTCGGTACGTAGTTGACGGTTTCCTGCGGAAGACGGTTTTCACGCGCAAGCTTCCAGAAGTCGCGAGTCTTGTTACGCATCACAAGGCCCTTTACGCGATTCTCGCCCACGTTGTACGACGCGATCGCAAGGTACCATGCACCGAACAGATTATAGAGACCTTTGAAATAGTCAGCGGCCGCAACCGTCGCCTTCTCAAAGTCACGACGTTCATCGACAAGCGAATCGATGCGAAGACGATACTGCTTACCCGTTCCACGAATGAACTGCCAGTAGCCGACCGCGTTCGCCGAACTGTGCGCCGTCGCCGAAAAACCGGATTCGATCAACGCGATGTAGATCAGATCTTCAGGGAGCCCTTCTTTACGAAGGATCTCTTTCATGATCGGCGCATAGCGCGAACTGCGCGAGAGGTACCGCTCCATGTGGTGACGGCCCGGCCCTTGAAAATAATCGATCCATTTTAAAACGAGACGGTTGACCTCAAGCGGGATTCCCATGAGATCCGCGCCTGAATCGGAAAGATCGTTCGGTGAATCAGCCGCAGCCTGATTGGCGCTGCTCGAAACAGCCCCGCTCGACGACGCCGAAACCCCGGCGGTACCCGTTGAGCCCTCAAGGCGCACGGCACGTGAAGTACATCCCAAAAGCCCCACACTCGTCGTTGCAACCAGGGCTGCAAGAAGAGCTTTAGCGGGACTGACTCTGTTATATAATCCGCGGTGCGGTCTCTCTGAATTCGTCATCTGTTCTTTTACGGTATAGGCCCCCGGCCCGCTTCGCAACGAAAACCGCCCCGAAACGGACATGACCCTTGTCTCAAGTCCCGACAAAAACAAGACAAACATCCAGACGCCATGAAACCCGCTCCAGACAAGCCTTTGGCCTTATAGAGATGCCTATTTTCCAGACGCCACCTGAGAAGCGCCTGTCGCCTTCCACAGCGGCTCCTCCTGAGCGACGGCTCCCGTCTCGACAATCTGGTAGAGCAACACGTTCCGAAGGATCGCCTTCACATAAAAAGAGGTCTCGCTAAACGGAAACTCGTCAATCCAAATCTCAAATTCAGACGCCGACGATCTCGAGTCGGCAAGCCCGGCCAGCGTGGGCCGCGAGCCAAGCCAACGGTTCAACCTTGTCGGGCCGGCGTTGTACGCGGCCAGCGCGAGCGGCACATGACCCTTAAACTGGTTGAGCATCTTCGCGATGTAGTGCGTGCCCATCTCGATGTTTCGTTTCGGCTCGAACATGTCATCCGGAAGATTCAAAGTGCCGAGCTTAAGATCCACCGCGATTTCGCGCGCCGTGGGCGGAATCATCTGCATCAGGCCCAGAGCGTTGGAGGTCGAAACAGCGCGCGTGTTATAGCCGCTCTCTTGTTTCGTCAAACTGCGCGTGAGAAGAGGACTTAGTCCCTTTGCTTTCGCCGACGTTTCAAACAGCGATTTGAACTCCGCGGGCCAAGCCGCTTGCATCAGTTCAGGGCGTCTCAACTCGAACTTTGCGTCCCATGCTTCATTCGCGAGACGCGACGCCAGGAGAAAGTTCTTGGCCAAACTCCAAATGTGCGCGCGCACGGCTTTTTCTTCGGGCGTCACAGGGACCGGTAACAAACGAAGCTCCGCCTGAGCCTCATCAAACCATCCCGAAGAGATTAAAAAACCCGCTCGCTCCCAGCCGAGCTTTTCTTCTTGCGTAAGCCACTGCGCAACGACGACCTTGCCTTTGACGGTGTTTTCTTTCGACCAATCGATTCTACCGTCGCCACCCTCAAGCCGCGCTCGCAATCCGTAGTAGCTAAAAGGAAAACGGCGCGCGAGCTCTTCGCCTTCTATCTTCGCCCGCTCGCTCTTAATTTTTTCAAGACTGCGCCACAGCCAATAGCGCGCCTGCAATTCGAGCGTCTCTGAAGATTGCGTGGCGACAAGACGCTCGAAGACGGCAATGGACCTTGCGTAGTCACCACGGCGATACGCCTCAAGCCCAAGGCGCAGAGCCGCCGTTCGCGATGCCGCGGTTCCGGCGTGCTTACTGATCAGCTCTTCTGCATAACGGCGCACCATTTTAAAGTCGTCGATCGCGTAGGCCGCATCCATCGCAAGTTCAAGCGCACGAGTTGCGCGCGAAGGCTCAAGCTTTTCGACAGCCTCCTTACCCAAGGCCGCCGACTCCGCCCACAAGCCCCGATTAAAAAGCACACGCGCCCATTCCGCGACACGTTCAGGTTCCCCCTTCGTCATTTGCTTCAACAACGCGTCCCGCAGAGGAAGAAAACGATCGGCATTTTTTTCGGAAACCGAAATCATATTTTCAAGTACACGATCCGCGGCCCACTTCGCGCGCGGGCTTCCGGGAAACTCACGCATGAGTTTCATGCTGTCGGCGCCAGCCGCCACCAAGTCTCCAGCTTTCAAAAGACCCGCAATACGGTCGGCCAGTTCAATTTCTTCGGCATCGCCATCAGGCTGCTTTGCCGTTGGCGCAAACGGCGCCGTTTCAACTTTCGCCGTCGACAGTTGCGCATCTAAAAGACGAAGTCTTTCGCGTACGTCGCTCTGCTCCTGCTCGGCCACGCTGCGTCTGTAGAACTCGCGAGCCGCTCCGTTTTTTTGCGCCAAAAAATGAAGCTCGCCGCCAATCTTCCAAAACTTCGCGCGCTCCGAGGCATCAAGAAACGCATCTCGCATCGCTGAATCGCCGAATGCGGCCGAGTGAGCGGCCAACGTGGCCGCCAGCTTTTCGATTTGCGCAAGCGCGCGCACGCGATTCGTCTTCTGATCCATGTCAATCGCGACCAGACTCGTCTTCGCCCATGCCTTGCGCAGGCGAGAAGCCCACGGTCCGTAAGCCATGGCCTCTTTTTGACCATCCACTTGCGCGAGAATCCGACTCAAGCGATTGGCATTCGCTTTTGTCGCGGAAAGTTTTGAGGCGCATTCGAGTTCAAGGCTTAGAATCCACGGCTGAAGACTCTTCGCGACGCGCTTTGCTTTCGCGGCTTCCGACAAACACTGTTCCCATCTGGCGGAATCATACGCGCTTCGCATCGTTCTAAGATGCGTGACGGTCGAATTCTTTAAATTGAAAGATTCATCAAGGGACATCGAAACCAGCGTGGCGGCCAAACTGATTTGCGATATCAAACTCGAGACGGCAATCGAGATCGCGCCCAGAAAAACCGCATTGAAAGTATTCGCATTCGATTGTCCGCACACAGCCGTCTTGCTCATCGTTTCTCCTTAAACTCGTAGACCTCGTGCCGGTCACCGGCCGAGCCCGCGGAAGCCACCATCGATAAAACCGTCTGCCACGACGGCTGGCCTTCGCCCCACTTTTGTCGTTCCTCGGGTCCCCAATAGATATGCGTGATACGCAGCTGCTTTGCGGCCTCTTGCCACCCCTCAGCTCCCGTCATCAACACGGTCAGCGCTTCTTCCGACGCGCGATAGTCGATTGCATGTGACCATAGATGGCCATTATAGCCAACGGCGCGGAGTCGTCCGAAATACGCGAGAATATGAACAGGCGTCGGCGCGGCCGCAAACACGGCCGCACTAGGCGCACGAGCCAGGACGGCCTGTCCATCGGCGATTTGCTCAAGCGTCCAGAGCTTCACCGACTTCGTCTGCGGTTTCTCCCAAGACTTAGAAATCGTGATTATGCCCGAAGAAAACGCCGTCGCGATTCCCACCCAAGTCACAAATGACCATATCCAAGACGTTTTCAGTGAAGCGAGCTGCAAGAGTCCGCGTCCCGCGAGCGCAAAAAGCAGAACCCAAGGCCAGAGCAGAACTTTGACGTTATCCCACTCCCAAGGCGCCAGCATGACGAAACTAAAAAACAAAAAGACTCCGGCCAGAATAAGGCCTTCGTCCCACGCGGAACGACCCATCTGCTCGGGCGCCGCTTCGCCGCGTTTGATCAAGAGTTTGCGCGAAGACACGATAAAAGAAAGCGTCGCCACGAGTACGACGAAACTGACACCGAAGTTTCTCCAGAACCAGATGAAGCCTTCGCTCCACCCTGCGTCCCTTGGCATCATCCAGAAAGCGCGCACGTGGGCAACCGATGCTTTCGCGAATCCCGCTGAAGCATACAGAACAAAACACGTCGCGGGCACGAAGGCCCACACCAAAGCTCGATTCTGAAAGAAGAAACGCCGCAAGAAGGCTCGCGTTTGTGAAACACCGAAGTCCCGCCACGTCAGAAGAAAAAGAAGCAAACTGACCGCGACAAAGGAATGAGCGTGAAAAAACGGAAGCAGCGCCCACATACGCCCGACCCCGACCGTCGCTCGTTTTGAAAGCCGCAAACCCTGCCCTGATAGGTGGGGCCTTAGATAGAGCAAGAGGATTAAACCCATCGGCAGCGCCCACATCATCCCTCGCTGCGTGATCCATATCGAAAGAAAGAAGCTCTTCCAATCAAGCTCGCCGGCGCCCATCGCGACTGCGCCACCTGCGAGAAAAAAACCGGCCATCGCCCACGCACCACCGAGTTCCCTCAGCAGCACAAGCGACGTCAACGTCAAGCAAAGTCCCGTGATAAGCAAATGCCCGCTGGTTTGAAGCCCCGTGTAAGGAGCGAGGATCTCCCACAGAGCATTGTAGAGATCCGGGCCGAACGGATAGCGGAGAGGTTCCGACGCGAAGATCGGATTGACCGGAAGAAAATCAATGCCGTTTGCGAACGCACGAATGAAGTTCAAATGAAGCGGTAGGTCCCCATAATTGGTCGCGGACAAAGTCGTAACGGTTGCTCCGCCCGTCGCCGGCATCAGCGGCATCAACCACATGAAATGCTTCCAGGCAGCGAAGAGTGTAAACGTCGCAATCGCCAACTCCGCCGCCGTCCAAGGACGACTCGCCTCTTGCGCTCTCCACTCAAGAGTGTTGCGCATGGACCGCACGAACCGTCGCGCGCGGAAGAGCGAGATCCAGACGCTGATCACCGCGATCAACGGCGTTAATCCGCCAAACAGCCAAGAAAGCAAAAGAGCCCAAGCCGTTGCGGAAACCGAATGTGCCGTAAAAAAGAGAGCGAAATTCACGGCGTTCCTCCAACGATCGGTGCATCGCCGGGCAACACACCCTCAAAAATCTCGGCATCAAAAAGCGCGTATCCCGACGAGTAGGCGTCTCGCAGATGAAACCTGACTCGCGCGAACCTCTTACGCAAAAGAGGTTCGAGAAGAATCGCGATATCGCCATCGGCCAGAATCACTCCCGCAGAATTGATGAGATCCGGCGACGCGGTTGCATCCTCGAAACGAATAAACTGGGCTTTCGGAAATAGAGACAGATCGTAAGGTAACGGCCACGGGTCCTTTACGATCGAAAGAATCGTCGTGTTGCGCAGGTCGGGGCGAGCTTCAAGTTTCTTCTGAAGGATTCCCATCACAACCGAGTAGTCCTTCGTTGTCTGCACGTACACGTAAGGCTCTCGTCCGTCAGCGTAGTCCAGAAAATTCAGCTTGTACGATGCATAAGCCCCATGCGCCCAAAGCACGCTTGCGATCGCCGACACGAAAACTTTCTGTAGTGGCGGCAGCGAAACTCGAAAGAACAGAAGCGGCCAAAAACTTAAAATCAACCACGGCGTTTTGTAGGGAATAATCGAATACGCAAGCCACAATCCAAATCCAGAAAGCAGCAGCACCTGTTGCTGCGGAGTAAAACAAGACTCTGTGAGCTGACGAATTCGCCAAAAACGCGACCGAAAACGCGGCCCGAACCCCGACCCGAAGCCCGAAAAAAGTCCGCCGATCATAACGACCGCAACCAAGAGCCCTATTAACAACGACCACTCGTAACGCCACATCAGTTCAAGCCAGTAGTAAAAAACCTTCTCGTGCCCGCTGCCACCGGTCCCCGTGGCGGACCAAAAATCAAACGCACGGAAAAAATCTCCCAAGCCCTTCATGTGTTCGAAAAAACCGGTGAATAGTGCGACCGTCACGAAAACCGCAAGCCCATTTATCGCGACCACGTCGACCATCATTGCATGTCGACTTTGGGGGCGAGCTTCCGCTAACGGCTCTTCCGACGTTTCGTCAGGTCTTTTTCTCGAACGTTTCTCAAAAAGCTCGAGGCCTTTCAGCATGAGTTCCGCAATCAACCATGTTCCAAGAAAAATGAAGAAAGTCTCTTTCGTCGAAATCATGATGACCGCGCCTGCCGCCATCCATCCCATCGGCGCCCGTGCGCTCTCTTGCTTCCAAGCCAGTCGGCCATACACGAACGCAACTTGTCCTAGGACGTGTAAAGACTCGTGAATGGCGTATCGTCCATAAAACGTAAAGGCCGGACTCACGGCAATGAGCCAAGCGGCCCATGTCGCCGCCGGCCCCGTGAATCGTCGAAAACGCCATATCAAGACGACAAGCAAAGAAGCGATCACCGCATTCAAAACTCGAAACGACTCGACACTGCGGCCAAACAAAGCTTCCGCGAGATGCACGACATAAAAATAAAGAGGACCATGAAAGTTCGTCGGATCGTACGCATAAAAGCCGTCGCGCCAGATATTCATGACGAAATGTCCGTTGATGCCTTCGTCAAAATGAGGCGGCTTTATGCCGAGGTCGAAGAAGCGAAAGACACACGTCACTCCGAGCAGCAATAGGAACGAAATCGAAAGTTTTCGACGACGTTCATTTTGATTTTTATGGTCTCGTTGAGCCCGATTTTCGTTTGAGCGTTTCATCACTTGGAATAACGTATCACTCATGACTGGCGCGTCCAATCCTGCATTCGCAAAAGCTCCCGAGATCTCTTTAGTCGTTCCAGCCTATAATGAAGCGCGCCGTCTTCCGAACTCGATTCGCGACATCCGATCTTTCTTCGGTCGTTTTCTGCAAGCCGGCTTTCTTGAGGTGATCATCGTCGTCGAAAAATCGACTGATGGCACCCTCGCACTCGCCCAAGCCGCAAGCGAGGGGGAACCGATGATCTCGATCATCGCGAACGATGTGCAGCGCGGCAAGGGATACGCCGTAAAAACCGGAATGCTCAAAGCACGTGGGCAAATCGTTTTCTTCATGGACGCCGATCTTTCAACACCGCTAGCTGAGGTCATGAGCTTCCTCGCGATCTTCACAGCATCCTCCGACGTCGACATCGTCATCGGTTCACGCGCCGAAGCCGAAAGCCGCATTATCAAACGCCAGTCCATTTTTCGCCAAAGCCTCGGACGGGGCTT
The DNA here is from genome assembly GCA_034002335.1 of Bdellovibrionales bacterium. GTDB lineage: Bacteria > Bdellovibrionota > Bdellovibrionia > Bdellovibrionales > JAMPXM01. The sequence continues at coordinate 16,369 of JAVFAU010000001.1, forward strand.
TAATCGTTTCGTTCAAGCCTTTGGCGTCAAAGGTATCAAAGACACTCAATGCGGTTTTAAAGCTTTCCGTCAGAAAACGGTTCAGCCCGTCTTCTCAAGGCAAACTCTCGACGGTTTCGCCTTCGACGTGGAGTTACTTTTACTCGCGGAAGCCATGGGTTTTAAATACCAAACAGCACCCGTCCGCTGGGTGAACTCGGCGGATTCGAAGGTTCGCATCTGGATCGATCCGCTTAAAATGCTGTTTGATCTCATCCGCATCAAGTGGATCGTTCGTCGGACCCTGAAAGAGCGACCATACGCCCCAGTGTCTTAGCCGTTTTCTGAACAAGCGCGCGAAGCTTCTCGGCGTTTTTCCAATCGGCGACCGCCGCATCCGGAGCAAACGCCAACAACTCGAACGTCGTGTAAGCCTCTTCAAGCGCAGGACCGCACTCCTTGCGAATCGTCGGCGGTGTCGCCGCGAGAAGTTTTCGTATCTCTCGCTCGAAAACGCGATCCCCAACGACTTCCTCAAGAGTGAAGGCCAAAAGGTTCACGCCTTGAATGCCGACCGATCGCGCGTCGCCCTTTTTGGCGCTGGTTTCGATATCTCGAACCCTCAAACGAATGAGACGACTCAAACGCGGTTTTCCTTGGCCCCAGCCAAGTTCACGATAAGCGACAAACAACAAAACAAGCAGCGCCATCGCATGTGTGCCGATGGTCGCGGCGACGGCTTGTGAAAGCGTCCATCGCTCCGTGGGAACAAACACATCTTTAAAAACAGGCGCGACAGGCCCTGAGGGTTTCGCCGCCGTCGAGGCGCCCGCCCCCGAATTTTCCGCTCCGCCCGTAAAGCTCTGCGAACTTCCCGCCTGATTCGCACCCTCGCCGACGATCACGCGCAGCGGCTCCGTTGCGCGCGAGACATACTTCTTCGCTTGAGGATCGAACATCGAAGCACCTATGGCTGGAATCACGAACTCGCCCGCGCGTCTGGGAATCAAAAGAAGCGTGAACTCTTTAAAGCTCGTTCCCCAGCCAAAAAACTTCGCCTCTTGCTGTTTGTCGTAGAGCTCAAGACCGTCTGGCAATTGCACAGCAGGGATATCAATGAGCTTCGCGTTGCCCCGTCCCTCGAAACGAATCTTAAGAGGAAAAGGCTGGTTCGTCTTTGGATTCGCGTCCTCGACACGCGCCGTGACCTGAAAATCACCGACGGCTCCCGAGTAATCGGCCGGACGCCCTTCGTTCGGAATCGGCTTCACGGTTATCTTCACGGGTTGCGACGCTTTGGTAAAAGTAAAGGCCCGCCCCATGCCGAGAGCGCCAAATGGATCGTTACCAGGAATCACCGTACACTTCGCCTGGTAGCTATCGATAACAGACGTTCCTTCCTTAATCGGGAACAGCGCGAACGAAGCGAGCAACGCTTTTTTGTATGCGACCCCGTCGATCACTTCTTGCTGGAAATTCAGATGCGTCGCGATCTCGATGTCTTCTTTCCAGAACCCTTTGAGCGAAGGGTACTTAAGCGTGTCGAGATCGCGAATCACTCCCGTCGTATAAAGATAAAACGACACCGTGATCTGTTCACCCACGAAGGCTTCGGTCTTATCGGTTTCAACTTGAATGAAGAAGGCCTCTTTCGGGTTCACGGGCATTGTGCGCGTTCCGCCTCGCGGTACCTGGCCCATCCCACGCTTAAGAAGCTGCGCGAACAAATCGTCCTCTTCGCCGCCATCGCCTTCTTCACTTCCGAAACCCTGCCCGGGCCTTGCCTGCCCGCGCGGCTGAGGCCTATTGCCCGCACCGCTTGCCACCTCAAGTGACAAGGCTTGGGTGCGATGATTCCGACCGTCGATCACGACCTCAATCGGCGCGATGGTCAAATCACCAAGCCTCTTGGGCGAGAGCTGCCAGTTGAAAACTTTCTTCCGAACCGTCTTAAACTGCGGACGCCCCTGCGGAGAAGTCACAAGACTTGCTTGCGTTGAACTCGACTGCCATTGCGATAAGACCTCGAAATCGCCGATGGGCGGCAAGGTCGGGCTTTGAATATCGACATTCTCTTCGGATTCGACCGTGAGACTCAAGGTCACCGTTTCGACCGGATCAATCGCGGTTCGATCAAACCGAGCCGTTACCTTGAGGCGTGTATCTTCTTGGGCGCTCGAATACGAAGCCGCTACGGCCAACGTGCCCGCGATAAAAATGGAAAGCAGACGCCTCATCTCACCAATCCTTTTCGCGAGGAGAATCTTTTGCCCCTTCGCGCTGCATGCGTTCGCGAATTTGATCTTCTTGTCGCTTTAACTCCTCCAAAATACGACCGACATCTTGAGGAGATAATTGCTCCGATTTAAACGGCTGTGGTGTCGGCTTCGGCGGCGGTCCTTTTTGCTTGTCGTCTTGCCCGTCTTTTGGATCCTGCTTTTGATCTTGCTGCTTCTGATCCTGCCCTTGGTTCTGATCATTTTTCTCGCTCTGATCGTCCCCTTCGCCCTCACCCTCTCCACCGGCCATCAAAAGCTCGATGTTGGTTTTTACTTCAATTGAGTCGGGTCGAATTTTGAGTGCTTTTTGATAACTATCGAGCGCTTCGGGCGTTTTTTTTGCCGTTGCGAAAATCTGAGCGCGATTAAAATGAATTTTATATTGAAGATCCGTCGAGGGCGCGCTTCGAAGAGCGACATCGAACTCGGTTAGAGCCTTTTCGTCATCTTTATTCGCCATGAACGCCGTGCCGATATTGTAGTGAACCTCCGCCCGGTCTGGCAAATCCGTCAACGCCTGCGTGAATCCATCGAGAGCTTCGACATAGCGCTCTTCGCCGTACTGCCGAACGGCCGCGTTGTTCTGCCTGACTCCCGCGAATTCATCGGCCCAAGCCACGCGCGGCGATGAGATCGCCCCGACCGCCCCCAAGCCAACTAAGAAAATCCACCACGTCGCAAACGACTTCAAACCAGCCTCGAAGCGTCCTTTCCAAACACGGTCCTTGCGACCGCCCTCAGAAACCAAAAGCTCTAAAACAAAAAACAAAAGCGCGATGTAAAGGAACCACTGAAAACGTTCTTCGTACTGAACGCTCACACTCGAAGCGAATTCCGCCTTTTGCAACCGATCGATATCCGCCTTGATCGCACCGGCCTGATTTCCGCCAAACGTTGCAAAGTGAAAAGCGCCCTGCCCGACTTGCGCGAGTTCCTTAAGGAACTCGCCCTTCACCTGCGAATTCACTTCTTTTCCCGCTTTATCCTTTTTATAGCCGCGCAAATAACCGCGTTCGTCACGCATCGGAATCAATCCGCCGCGCTCGGTTCCAAAAGCCACCGTGAAAATGCGATACCCGTCACTCGCTAGTTTTTTGGCGAGATCCAACGCACCCTTTTCTTGATCTTCGCCATCGCTTAAAACCAGGATGACGCGCGTTGATCGCGCTTGATCGTCGTCCTCAAGACCTCCGCGCTTAAAGGCGTCGGCCGTTTCTTGAAGCGCTCTCGTAAAATCGGTCCCTTGCGTTTCAACGGAATACGGAGAAAGCGAATCAAGAAACATCTTGAGCGACGAAAGATCGCTCGTCAGCGGCGAAAGCAACACCGCAGAGCCCGCGAAACCGACGAGACCGACTTTGTCTCCCGCGAGCATGTCGAACAAACGCGTCAGTTCGGATTTCGCAAACTGCAAACGCGAGGGTTTAACGTCCTCGGCGAGCATCGACGTCGAGACATCAAGCATCACCATCATTTCGACGCCGCGAATTTTGACTTCCGACTCGCCCTTGCCCGCCTGTGGCCGAGCGAGCGCAAAAATGGCCGCGACCAAACCGAGGGTTCGCAAAATGAGTTTCAACCGTCGGCGTCCTGGCGAAGTTTGCTTTGAAAGAAGGGGTGCCATGCGAGTGCCAAGACCGAGAGACAGCCTCTTGCGCGCGCGTCTTGCCGACAAAATGGCGACGGCCCAGAAAGCGGGAATCAACCACAAGAGCATAAGCCATTCAGGGTTCTGAAAGCGCATCACGGCACCTTCCTGAAAACGGTGAGCTGCAGAAACCACGAAAGGAAAAAGAAAATAAGTCCCCAGAGCAACCACGGCTGATAAAGCTCGGCGTATTTCGTGTACTGATTCACGTCGATCTTGCTTCGCTCAAGTCGGTCGATATCGGCGAAAACGCGCGCAAGCGACTCGTTGTCCGTTGCACGGTAGTACTTACCGCCGGACTTCGAAGCCATTCGCCCCAAAAGCTCATCGTTCACCTTCGAATGAATGGGCTGATAACGTTTCACTTTACGTCCGAACGCATCGGTCGTCTCGACCGGCAGCTGCGCTTCGCCATCGCGACCCGCTCCGATTGCGTAAATGCGGATGCCGTATCCGAGAGCGATATCAAGCGCCGTATCGGGGTCGATCGTTCCCGAATTGTTTTCGCCGTCGGTTAAAAAAACCATAACGCGAGACTTCGCCGTCGAATCTTTCAGACGAGCCGTCCCGTTCGCGAGCGCAACGCCGATGGCCGTACCCATTTTGATATTACGGCTAATCCGAATGCCATCGACGCTATCAAGCAAGACTTTGTAATCAAGCGTCAGCGGAACACGCGTGTACGACTCACCGGAGAAAACGACAAGACCGATACGATCTGAGGTTCGTTTCCCCACAAAGTCCTTGATCATCGCCTTCGAAGCCTCAAGCCGATTCGGCTTCATGTCTTCGATGAGCATCGAGTCCGACACGTCGAGAACGAACATGATATCGATGCCCTCGACATTCTTTCGCACTTTGGTGTCCGCGCGCTGCGGGCGGGCCAACGCGACGACGATCAGACTGAGCGCGATCGCCGCGACCGCGGCCGGCAGCCACAAAAGACGCGTGCGAAGCGGACGCGACAGCGCTTTTAAAAACTGAAGCGAAGAGTACTGAACCGTCGGAGCGCGTTTTCGCGAGCGCCAATAACTCCACGCCAAGAGAGCGAGAATGCCGGGAATCAAGAAAAGAGCCCACGCGGAGAACCAGTTCACTTCGCCCCCCGCGGCGCGCGCCTGGCCTTGACTCGACCGACACGCAGTTTTCCTCGCGTGCGCTGAAGCTCGATTTCCGTTGCGAACTCGCGAACCATTTCGTGAAGCTCAAAAACCTGCTGAAGCGTCACTCGTGAAGCCTCAACCGTCGACTCCCCTTTTACGGGCGCCAACATCATTGTCGAAACACGGTCCAATTCGCCCATCAATCGAATCGTCAACGGTCGCAGGCGATCTTCAACGCGACGATCACCGCGAGAACGCCTTTTGAGCATCCGCCATATCTTCTCGCCCGAAACCGGCCGTCTTGAACGCCCTTCCCGTGAATGAATCAACGACCGTTCATGAAGCCTCAGTTTCGAGTCCTCGAGCAAACGAACAAGGTACCATCGAACCGCCTGTTCGAGTTCAGCCAGCTGCCGAGCCGGGTCGCGTTCGCGCGAGGCGTGGCGCATATCTTTGTTCAATTGATCAAAAGGAGAAAGCGGCGTCTGGTTCGCCTCAAGCCAAGCCTCAAACCGCGCACCCGCGCGACGATGCCGAACGAAAAGCGCAATTACTCCCAACACGGCGAAAACAAAGAGACCTATCCCAAATAAAGCCGACGCCGGCCAAGCCAAGCCAACCGGCGACTCCGGCGGAAACGGCTTCTGCTGCGGATCATCCTGTTTCAGAACCGATGTGATTTGAAAACGAAGAGGGCTTAACTCAATACGAGCGATTCCATCTGTCAAAATCGCGCCTTCGATTTTATTCTCACCCGCGGTGTAGCTTGTAACCACAAGATGTACTTCGGACGTCGAAGTCGACTTGTTTTCGAGAATGCGCAAGCGATAACGATCTGGTTTCGCCAGTTCAAGCGACAAGGTGTTCGTGCTCAACCCATCGACGGCCGGCCCCGCGCAGCGCAGCTCGAACTCGGTTCCAACCGTAACCTGCTCCGGCGTCGAAATATTGCAATTCCATCGCGCCAAACCGGCGACCGCGGCGGCATCACTCATCGCCCGCCTCCGCCTCGACGTCGAAAGTACGCGGCCAGTGGCGCGACAAAATCGGCATTTGTCGAAACATCAATGCGGTCGACGCCCGCTTTGCGCAGTTCCCGCTCACGCACCTCACGGCGCTTCTTCATCTCGGCCTCGAACTCTTTGCGAAAAGCGTACGAACCCGTATCGACCGTAAAAACTTCTCCCGTCTCCGCATCGCGCATATCGACGAGGCCGACATCGGGGAGATTTCTTTCGGCCGGATCATCGACGACGACCGCAATGACATCGTGCTTTTTCGACATCGTTTTCATCGCCTCGGCGAAAGAGTCGTCATAGAAATCGGAGAATACAAAAACGATGGCGCGTTTCTTTAAAACACCTTGCAGGTACTGCACCGCCGAGTTGATTTTCGTCGCGTGGTGAAGCGGCTTCTGATAGTAGAGGTCGCGCAAGATTCGGTTCACATGCCCACGGCCTTTTTTGGCCGGAACAAAGTGCTCCACCTGATCGCTAAAAAGTAAGAGCCCAACATGGTCATTGTTCTTTTGAGCCGCAAACCCAAGAAGCGCGGACAGATGCGTTGCGACCTCTCCTTTAAACTCATTTCCCGTACCGAAATCGAGCGAGCCACTGACATCGACGACCAACATCAACGTCAGTTCGCGCTCTTCATCGAATTTCTTGATATAGACTTTTCCCGTTCGCGCCGTGAGAGGCCAAGAGATCGTGCGCACGTCGTCGCCCGGCACGTACTCGCGAAACTCCGAGAACGTCATCCCCTGCCCCTTAAACGCGGAATGATAGCTTCCGGTAAAGAGCGAGTTCACGAGCTTGCGAGTGGAAATCTCGAGCAGGCGAACTTTTTTTCGAATCTCTGGTGGCAGCGAACCTTGCACGCGTCGGGTCCCCTACTACGGCACTTCAATGTGGCTTAAAAGATCCTTCACGATCTGATCACTCTTGATCTCCTCGGCCTCGGCTTCGAACGACAGCACAAGACGGTGACGAAGCACCATCGGCGCAACGGCTTTCACGTCTTCGGCCGTTACGAACCCGCGCGCGCGCAAAAACGCGTGCGCTTTTGACGCGCGAATCAAGCTGATCGTCGCGCGCGGACTTGCACCGACGCGAATAAGCGGAGCCAACGCCCCGAGCCCGTACTTCACAGGCTCGCGCGTCGCCATGATCAATTCCACGATGTAATGACGGATTTTATCATCGACGTAAATTTCATCGACGCGCGTTTTGGCGCGCACGAGATCTTCGCGCGAAATGACCGACTCGATCACGGGCTGCTTTTCTTGGCCCATGCGGTTCATGATCTCGAGCTCCTCTTGCTTTGAAGGATACTCAACCAGAATCTTGAACATGAAACGATCCATCTGCGCTTCAGGCAGCGGATAAGTCCCCTCTTGCTCAAGCGGGTTCTGCGTCGCTAGCACCAAGAACGGCATCTCGAGTTTGTAAGTCGTATCGCCAATCGTGACCTGCTTTTCAGCCATCGCTTCAAGAAGCGCCGACTGCACCTTCGCAGGCGCGCGGTTGATTTCGTCCGCAAGCACGATATTGGTAAAGATCGGGCCCTTTTTGGGAGCGAACTCGCCTGACTTCGGATTAAAAATCATCGTTCCGATCAAGTCAGACGGCAAAAGATCGGGCGTAAACTGAATGCGCCCGAAATCAAGCGAGATCGTTTTCGATACGCTTGAGATCGTCAGCGTTTTCGCGAGCCCCGGAACCCCTTCGAGCAGAACGTGACCGCCCGTCAGAAGTCCCATCAAGATGCCTTCGACCATATCTTTCTGGCCGACGACCGCTTTGCTGACTTCTTTGAGCATGCGTTCAACGAATTGGGCTTCTTGCTTTACTGTCGCGTTCAATGCGACGACGTCGATATTTTGATCGATGTTTTGCGACACTTCGGTTGCTCCCCCGAGAATGAGTGATTGGGACCTTCTTATTCTGAACCCGTAGGCCGAGTGCGGCAACACTCAGAAAATGCCTTGGCAACGCAATGCAGAAATACGGACTATAGTAGAGGCATGATGGAAACGAACGAGACAAGTCTCTGGACTGATATTCAACGCGCGTGGAAAGCGAAACGAGCCGAGTGGAAAAGCCGGCGCTCTCACCTGACACGAGTCAGCGAAAGGATCACGCAGCGTCCCCGCGGATTTGGTCCAATGCTTCTTGAACAACCGCTTCCGGAAGCTCTGGAGCCAGGCTTTCAAGCGCTTCGAATTTGGATCATTCTTTTCACCCTGTCGGCCGCCGCACTCTTGATCGGCGTTCAGTTTGGCGGGCGCTTCGGTCTTGTCATCGGCTTCATCGCGACACTTCTGCTGAATCTTTGGATACTTTTTATCTCGCCCAACCGGCTGCGCGAAGAATTTAAAACTTGGGAACTCGAGGGGCGCGACACTTGGGGGCTCCTCAACGCCACACGCGACGCCGCAACTCGCGCGCGCATTCCCGTTCCACAAATCGCGCTTGCGGATCACGACGAATTCTTCTCGCTTTCAATCGGCATCAGCCCTTCGCGCTCGACCATCATTCTCTCGCACGCGCTCGTCGAACGACTTTCTCCCTATGAACGCAAGCTCGTGATCGCATTCGAGTGCGCCAAAATCGCATGTCAGTGGACGGCTTCCGCGACGGCGGCGCGAGGCCTTTGCCGCCTGGTCGATTATCCTGGTTTAGGTTTTCTTACTCTCTTTATTTTGCGCCGCTCACTTGGCTCGGGCCGTATCGCGAAACTCGACGAATGGGTCGCCTCCCATGGCGAAAGTCGCGAAGGCTGGGCACGCACACTGTGGACGCTCGAAGCGATGGTCGCATCAAAGCCGCGTCGCTCCAAACTCAGCGATTGCGCGCTCGATACCGTGAGCCCTCTCACGGCCTTTCGCACGGTTCGCTACGATCACTCGCTTCCGACCGTACGGAATCGTATCGGCACCCTGATTGATCGCTATCCGCCGTGACGGCGGGCCTGGTTTTACGATAAACATGATACCGGAAAAACTGCTCAGAACAAAAGGAGCACTGGTACATGAGTGACATCAGCAACCAAAATAAAAATCATGCTGCGGAAGCCGGCTTTGGACAAAACTTTGAAGCTTCGCTTTCAACGCTCGTTTTATCCATCGCCTCGAGTGCGGCCATGGCGCTTGGCTTAGCGCCTCATCCCGTCTCCGGGAAAACCGAAAAAGATCTCAAGCTCGCGCGTTTCAACATCGACCTGCTTGTCATGCTCGATGCGAAAACCAAGGGCAATCGCTCGGCCGACGAGGACCGTTTTCTCTCGACGATCCTTCAAGATCTTAAAATGAAATTCATCCAAGCGAACTAACACTGCGAAGAGTGAGGTAAGTAAATGAACTCGACATCTGTTCAAAGGTTTTCTTTTTTCTCCCGTCGGATTCTCTCGTGGAGCCTGGTCGCCGTAACGATCGCGGCTTGCAGCTTCACAAGCGATCCGGCGAATTCACAAACAAAAAAAAGCGGCGACAAACCCGATCTCACGCTGCCCACGGCTAAGTCTTCATCTCCTCTTGATTCAAGCCGCCTGAGCGCGCCTCTTCCCGCCAACCTTTTTATCGAACTCGGCAAATTGATTAACCCAGCGGTCGTTTCGATTTTCTCTTCACAAACTCCTCGTCAACAAATGGGGCGCGGTGGAGGTGGAGGCCGAGGCGGACGCGACCCACTGCAAGATCTCTTTGAGCAGTTCTGGGGCGCTCCTTTTAACCGCGATCCACGCAGCCAACAGAATCCGCAGGCTACGGGTCTTGGAACCGGCTTCATCGTGCGAG
>JAVFAU010000002.1:0-24078 GCA_034002335.1 Bdellovibrionales bacterium
CAAACGCTTATCGCTCGTGAACGCGAAGTGTTGACGGCGAAAGCTCGCGAACAGGGCAAAAAAGAAGACATGATCGCGAAACTCGTCGACGGCCAAATCAAGAAGTGGATGGCGGACGTCGCCCTTCTTGAACAAGCCTACGTTAAAAACCCAGACATCAAGATCGCGGATTACCTGAAAGAGACGATCGCGAAGATCGGCGAAAACATCGTCATCCGTCGTTTCGTTCGTTTCGAACTTGGTGAAGGTATCGAGAAGAAAAAAGACGATTTCGCAGCAGAAGTCGCAGCACAGGCAAAGGCGTAAGCTCGTGAGTCGTTCTTCTTTCAAGCGTGTTTTGTTGAAGTTAAGCGGCGAGGCTCTCGCTGGCGAACAAGGTTTTGGCATCAACTCCTCGACGATCCAAGAGATCGCGAAGGGCGTTGCGGCGGCGGTCGATACCGGTATCGAGATCGGCATCGTCATCGGCGGCGGCAACATCTTCCGTGGTGTTGCGGCGTCGGCGAACGGCATGGATCGAGCGAGCTCTGATTACATGGGCATGCTCGCGACGTGCATCAACTCTTTGGCTCTTCAAGATGCGCTTGAAAAACTAAATGTCAGCACGCGCGTGCAAAGCGCGATCGAAATGGCGGAGATTGCGGAGCCGTATATCCGCCGTCGTGCGATTCGACATTTGGAAAAGAAGAGACTCGTGATCTTCGCGGCGGGCACGGGCAATCCGTACTTTACGACGGATACCGCGGCCGCCTTGCGCGCGATGGAAATCGACGCTCAGGTTATCATGAAGGCCACGCGTGTTGACGGCGTCTACGATAAAGACCCGCTCAAACACTCGGACGCCGTTAAATTTGACGAACTCAGCTATATCGAGGTTTTAAATCGTCGTCTCAACGTTATGGACTCGACGGCGATCAGCCTTTGTATGGACAATAAGATGCCAATCCTGTGCTTCAACTTGAAAGACCCAGGAAACATTTTGAAAGCCGTTCGCGGCGACAAAATCGGCACGCTCATTCAGTAACGTTCAATAGGGGGATCACATCATGATCAATAACGCGAAAAAGACCGCGACCGATGCGATGGAAAAAGCAATCGTCGCTCTTGGCAACGAACTCAAGAAAGTCCGCACGGGACGCGCTCAGGTTTCGATGCTCGACAACGTCAAGGTCAACTATTACGGAAACCCTACTCCATTGAACCAGGTCTCTGCGGTTTCGACTCCTGATGCGAAGAGTTTTCTCATCGCGCCTTGGGAAGCTCAGATGCTGAAAGAGATCGAACAGGCGATCATTAAAAGCGATATCGGCATGAGTCCGATCAACGACGGAAAAGTCATCCGTCTGAAAGTTCCAGATCTCAACGAGGAACGTCGTAAAGAGATGGTGAAAAACACAAAGAAGATCGTCGAAGAAGCGAAGGTCGCCGTTCGCATGGCCCGTCGCGACGCCAACGAGCTTCTTAAAAAGGCTCTTAAAGACAAGGCGATCAGCGAAGACGACAACAAACGTGCTGAAACGGAAATCCAAAAGATAACGGATCAATACGTGGAAAAAGTCGACAAGATCGCAGCGGACAAAGAAAAAGAGATCATGACGATCTGATCGCGACGAACGTGAACCAATCATCGGACTCCTCAGCATCACGCAAATCTCAGACGCTGCCTAAGCACGTCGCCTTCATTATGGATGGCAACGGTCGCTGGGCGGAGTTGCGTCGCCGCAACCGCACGTTTGGACATTTGCGAGGAGCCCGCATCGCTCGCGAAATTATCGAGACTTGTTCAAAAAAGGGCATCGGCCACCTCACGCTCTACGCCTTCAGCGCGGAAAACTGGCTGCGCCCGCTTGAAGAAGTCTCGTTTCTCATGGCGCTTCTCTCTCGCCATCTGAAGCGCGAACGCGCCAATCTCGTGAAAAACAATATTCGTTTTGCCGCGATCGGCGACCTCAAAAAACTCCCCGCATCCGTTATGGCTGAGGTCGACGAAACCATTCGTGCGACGGAAAACTGCACGGGCATGCTTTTGACGTTTGCGCTTAGTTACGGCGGTCGCCAAGAGATTGTTGAAGCCACGCGCGCCATCGCTCAAGCAGTCGCGCGCGGAGAGCTTTCGATCGATCAAATCGATGAATCTCTGTTTGAGTCCAACCTTCAAACCGGGCGTCTTCCGACTGGCAAAACTCCCGATCCTGACCTTATCATTCGCACAAGTGGCGAATCCCGACTCTCAAACTTCTTGCTCTGGCAGAGTGCGTATTCGGAGATTCTCATTACACCGACTCTGTGGCCAGACTACGGCGAAAAGGAATTCGAAGAGGCCTTGAACTGGTTCTCAGGACGCGAGCGACGTTTTGGCAAGACGTCTTCTCAAATTCACGAAGAACATTTGAGCCCATCGACACCCACCCTATGAAAATTCGAGCAGTCTCGGCTCTTGTTGCAGTCCTGGCTTTCGTTCTCACTTACTGGTTCTTTCGTATCGAAGGACTTCTCGCAATCGGCGTCCTTGTAAGCTTCGGTTGCATTTACGAATACGCGCGACTCACGTTTCGAAACGGCAACTCCCGCCGAAGCTTAAGATGGTCGTTTGTTCTTCTTTGCTCGGCACTGTTCCTTACGACATTGTTTTTCGATCGACCGATCGCCTCGATCGCCCAGGCCGCAATTTATTTTTTGACGATCGTCTTATTCAACGTCTCCTCCAAAGAGGATCTCGCAAACTCCATGCAGCTCCAGGGCGTTGGACTTATGGGGTTCCTGTACGTCGGAATTTTCCCGGCGCTCGCGCTACGCATTCTTCGACTCCCCGAAGGCGACATCTGGTTTTTTGGACTGCTCGCGATCGTATTCGCAGGCGATACGATGGCCTACATAACGGGGCGGTTTTTTGGGCGACGCAAACTTTTCGAAGCCGTCTCGCCGAAAAAAACCATCGAGGGCGCATTCGGCGGACTCTTTGGATCAGCGCTGGCCGGCATCGCCATTGCGCAGTTTCTGCCACCCGAGGGATCTTCTTGGATGATGATCGGCGCGGCTACGGTGACCGGAGCCTTCGCTCAAGTCGGGGATCTCTACGAATCGCTGATTAAGCGAGTGGCCGACGTCAAAGACTCCGGCTCAATTATGCCTGGACACGGCGGAATGCTGGATCGCCTCGACGGCGTTTTGTTCGCGGCCCCCATTTATTTCAGCCTGCTGTCGTTCATCACAAATCGCTATTACTAGTGTGTCGCTACGGGTAGGGCCCATAGTCTGGTTATTGGGCTCGCTTTATGTACCTCTATGCGCGCGAACCTCTGTTCACCAATCGCCTGAAGGCGCTTCAAGTGAACAAGGCCGATCATTCCGTAGATCCAAAAAAGATGGCGGAGTACTTCAGTTTAGTTTCCAAAAATAATTTAAGCGAACTTCGATACAGCCTGTTGCCTCTGAGCAAAGTCGAACAGCGCATCTACGCCCATATCGCGAATCGCAATTTACAGATCGTTCATCGCATTCCATCAGATCGATTCCTGACCCTGATGAAGTACGAAGGACTGTTTTCTCCTCGATTTCTACATGCGAAATACGATGAACCCATATCCATCACGAATCAGCTGGTGTGGGCGACTCCAACCAGTGGCTGGTTTTTCATTAAAACGCTTCACGATCTTGAAAACCCCGACACAAACTATCTGCCGAGTAAAGACGAGTCCGTTCGGTTTTCTCACCAACTCGTCGTCGAAAGAGACTTCGCGCCTTATTTGGCGCTTATGGCGATCTCAATTCTCAGAGAAATGCCGAATCATGATAGCCAGAGACTTTCGCAAGAGCTCTTGGCCATTTCTGACGAGGGTCAGCTCTTTACCTTCATCGATGAGAACAAACTGGGCTACCTGGAAGTGAAGATCCACGCGGCGATCCATCTCAAAAACATCGATCGAATCGTCATCCCTCGCGCCCAAGAAAGCCATGTTAAGGCGCACGCGAAATATCGGCGATGGGCCCCAAGGGTTTCATTCCAGTAAGTCGCTTTCGACCCAGGACCTCAGTTCAGTGATTTCTGAAGCGGCGCGCCGGATGAGGGCGCATTCTTCAATGAAACCGACTTTGAGACACACCTGAGGAGAGGAATCTCCACAAGATGGTAAAACATCTGGAGCGTACTATGCGCTCAGTCTATGATAGGGCGAGTGTTGTTAGAGGTGTAACTTATGAATTTAGCGAGCATTTTCTCATACGCCGTCCCCATGATCATCATGCTTGGGCTCTTGATCTTCGTTCACGAACTCGGTCACTTCTTGGTCGCCAAGTTCTACAAAGTGCGCGTTGAAGTCTTCAGCCTCGGTTTCGGCAAGAAGATCGCAAGCTTCCGTCGTGGTGACACCGAGTACTGCGTGGCCGCAATTCCACTTGGCGGTTACGTCAAAATGTACGGCGACGACCCAAGTGCGGAAATCAGCGAAGCCAATCGCGCCGTCTCTTTTCTGCATAAGCCCGTTGGTCAGCGTATCGCCATCGTTCTAGCCGGCCCTCTTATGAACCTTCTTTTTGCGTTCATTCTCTACACATCGATTTCGATGATCGGAGAAAAAGCGCTCTACCCTGGCATCGGCGACATCGAGCCAACCTCGGCGGCCGCGCAAGCCGGTTTCAAACCAGGCGACACCGTCATTGAGGTCAAAGACGCAAGCGGCGCCACAAAGCAGCTTGGAACGTGGTCGGCCTTCGACGCCGTCATTCAAGATAATCCATCGACGCAGCTCTCTTTCAAAGTTCAACGCTCGAACGGAGCGACCGAGATTATCGACGTCACTCCCAAGCTCGTGCCGAATCCGCACATCCTCGGATGGAAGAAAGAAGTCGGTGGTATCGAAGGCCTTTCTTTCATGTCGCGCGCTTCGACCATCGCTGTTCTATCGGCCGATGGCGCCGCCGCGAAGGCTGGCCTTCGCACGGGCGACACCATCACTAAAATCAACGCGACTCCCATTCGTCGCTGGCGCGAACTCGTTCAGTCGGCCGAGACGTTCGCCGGCAAGGCGGAAATTCAAATCACCGTTCAACGCGGTCTTCTTGAAAGCTTCTTGGATGAAAAATCAAAACCAGAAACTCTCGACTTCTCGTTGACAGTCCCGAAAGAGGCTAACGGAAAACAGGGCCTCGAAGCACTGCGTGCGCTTGGTTTTGATCAACCCGATCTTTACTTGGCCTCCGTCGAAAAGGGCTCACCCGCGGAAGCTGCGGGCCTAAAGCCGGGCGACCTCCTGCGCGCCATTGCAGATCAAGAACTCACGTCGTTTGACCAAGTCATGGGGCTCATCCGCTCGTTTGACGGCGAAAAGCCACTGAAGTTCGATGTCGCTCGCAACGGCGAAGCGCTCTCGCTTGAAATCACGCCCAACGTGAAAAAGCGCATGAACAATCAGGGCCAAGAAGAGTCGCGCTTTGAAGTCGGCATTCGTCCGATGATCATCGATGATATTCCACAAACAGTCGACATCACGACAGGCAATGTTCTCGAAGCCATGGAGCGCGGAGCGCTTCGCTCGGCCGAGGTTTCTGGCGCGGTTGTAACGGGCGTCGTTCGCCTGTTCCAGGGACAAGTTTCGTCTAAAAACGTCGGCGGTTTTCTCTCGATCGGCGAGATGGCAAAGAAGTCTTGGGGCATGGGCCTGCCTGAGTTCTTAACGGCGATGGCGTTGATCTCGATCAACCTCTTCATTTTGAACTTGCTTCCGGTTCCCGTTCTCGACGGCGGCCATCTCGTGTTCTACACAATCGAAGCCATCCGCGGCGCGCCGCTTTCGATGCAGAAGATGGAAGTCGCCCAACGTGTCGGCGCCGCCTTGCTCGTCGGACTCATGGTCTTTGCGCTCTTCAACGACGTCACACGCTTCTTCTTTCGCTAAGTAATGCCGCAAGAAACTGCTTTTCTCTCGATCGAAACATGCACGGCCGCCGGTTCGGTGGCCGTTTTACGTTCTCCCGATACACCCACCGAAAAGGTGATCGCGCACAACGCCTGGGTGCGAAGCCGCAGCCATGCCGAAGCCATGACACCCGCCATGGAAGACGCCGTCAAAATCGCGGGCGGCTGGAGCGCCATTAACGCCATCGCGGTCGGCATCGGGCCCGGAAGCTTCACCGGCATTCGTGTCGGTCTCAATGCGGCCCGAACCGCGGCGTGGAGTCTTGGGCTTCCTCTCATCGGAATTCGATCGACAGATGCGATTTTGGAAGGCGCGCGCGCATCGGGCCTTGTACCAAACGATCATTTGATCCTCGCGGCCTTGAACGCTCAAATGGGCCTCTATTTCGCCGCATGGACGGATTCTCAAACATCGCCCGCAAGCTCGACGGAGCCCGCGGCGTTCACACCCGAAGCGCTCATCGCACAGCTTGGGATGATGAAAGCCAAGAAAACCATTTGTCTTCTTGGCGAAGCCGCAGACGACCTGCTGCCCCAACTAAAGTCCAGTGGACTGAGCGTCACACGCCCCGCTTCTGATCTCGACTCACCACACGCACTGACCATCGCGCGCCTTGCCGCCCGCACTCTCGCCCAGGGACTCGCGACCTCACCCTCGACCATAGACCGAATGTTCTCTTGGCAGTCAGTCCAGCCTCTTTATATTCGAGGCAGTGGCGCCGAAGAGAAGCTGAGATGAGTCAGAGCAACGTCAGTCAATTCAAACCAAATCCGCGGGGACAAAACCCCGGGCAATCTTTTTCTCCTACGGCGATCTGGGCGATTGGCGGCGGCAAAGGCGGTATCGGCAAGAGTTTTATCAGCTCTTCGCTTGCGATCTGTCTTACGAAACTTGGCAAATCCGTAACGCTCGTCGATCTCGATCTCGGTAGCGCGAACCTTCACACGTGTCTTGGGCTGAAGATTCCTTCGCAAACACTCTCTGATTTTATTTCGGGACGCGTGCACGATCTCAACGAGATCTCCGTACCGACTGAAATCAATGGTCTCAACTTCATCAGCGGTTTCAACGATGCATTGAACATCGCGGACCTCGATCGCAATCACAAAGAACGACTGATTCACGCTCTGCGCTCGATTCGCACTCCCTACGTGATTTTGGATCTCGGCGCCGGCACACGCGAACCAACTCTCGACTACTATCTCGCGGCCGATCAAACAATCGACGCAGTCACACCCGAGCCGACTTCGATTGAAAACGCGAACCGATTTATGAAATCAGGCTTCTATCGCAAGCTTCGTCAGGCCGAATCGGAACTCGGCATTCAGCACCTCATCGAAGCGGCAATGGACACACGCAACGAACTCGGCATTCGCAGTCCCGCGGATCTCATTCGTCACATCTCGCAAACGAACCCACATGCGGGTCAGCGCCTGCTCGAAAGCGTCTCAGATTTTCAACTGCAGTTGCTTTTGAATCAGGTGCGCACGCGCCAAGACATCGAACTCGGTCATTCGATAAAGAGCGTGTGCAAAAAATATTTCGGAATTGAAGCAAACTACCTCGGCTACATCGATCACGATAACGCCGTGTGGCAGTCACTTCGCAAGCGTCGCCCCTTGGTGATGGAGTATCCTTACTCAAGTATTGTCGGTCAGTTCTTAGGTATGACAAAGAACCTGTTGAATCCGACGCCGCTTCGCGCTGTCATTTAGGTATGTTCGATTTGAAAAGTGGTTCAGCAGGAAAAGTGGATTATTACGAGGTCCTTGAGGTCGCACAAGATGCCCCTCAACACGAGATCCATAAGGCTTATCGACGCGCGAAAGCCACATACTCTCAAGACAACCCGGCTCTGTATTCAATGTTCACGCGCGAAGAAGCGCGTGATCTCTTGCGGTTGATCGAAGAAGCCTACGCTGTTCTTGGCAACCATGGGTTGCGACGTAACTACGACGACGAGCTTCGCAAGAACCCAAGACCGGCACCCGGTCTTGGTATCGCCTCCAACATGGCCAGTAACGCGAGCAAATTGCCGGATTCTCTGGCTCACGATTCTCTTCCTGACTTCGTTGTTCCCGATCCCTCTATTCCCGGATCGGAAAACATCGCTCACGCAAAACCGACGCCCGTACAAACCACGCCTCCTCCTGCTGCGGCTTCGGCAAACCCCGTCAGCGCCCCGATCCCGATGGATCCAATTCACACGGCCACAACCGGTGTGAAGGAATCGATCCTTATTACCAACGCGGAGTTCACCGTACGCAAGCGCGATACCCTGCCACTCATGCCGCCCGATACAGGACGCTGTCCGCTTGGCACTTACAAGATCGACCCCGCAATCGAAAAAGAGATTGAAGACGCGACTGAGTTCGACGGCCCTTTCTTGCAGAGAATCCGCACCTACAAGCAGGTCTCTCTCGAAAAACTCAGCGTCGCATCCCGTATCGGAAAGACGTATCTCATCGCGCTTGAATCGAATGACTTCAAAAACCTACCGGCCACCGTGTTTCTGCGCGGATTCCTGGTTCAGGTCGCAAAGCAGCTCGGGATCGACGAGAGCAAAGTCGTCACTTCCTACATGAACCTCGCCAAAGCCGCGAAACCAGACAAGTACGGTCCGTAAGTGGTGTCGCCGTGAACGACAAGCTTCCACCGCCACTTCCGGGCGAGGAGTTTCGCGAACACAAGTTCATCGTCGAAGCCTCACAAGCGGGAAACCGTATTGATCGCATGCTGGCCGCCATTCCCGAGATCGGCACGCGTTCGCAGGCTTCGCGCCTCTTAAGTCGCGGACTCGTGTTTGTAGATGGACAGCCCGTGAAACCATCTCTCGTGACGAAAGCCGGCGACGAGATCTGCGTGTATGTTCCGTTCATTCCGAAACTCACGCTCGTCCCCTACGAGCTTCCGCTCGATATCGCGTATGAAGACGACGATCTGATCGTCGTCGACAAACCGGCCGGACTTGTCGTTCACCCTGCCTACGGCCACGCCCAAGACACCTTGGTCAATGCGCTTTTGCATCACACAAAAGATCTCTCGCAAGGTTTTGATGAAATGCGACCGGGCCTCGTTCACAGACTCGACAAAGACACGAGCGGCCTCATCGTGATCGCCAAAAACGAGAAAGCGCAGCGCGAGCTCGCACTTCAGTTTCAGCGCAAAATCTCACACCGTATCTATCGCGCCGTCGTATTTGGGAACCTTAAACCCGACGCCGGAACCATAACCTCGTACCTCAAACGACATCCCGACGACAGACGGCGTTCGGCGTCCGTCGAAGCGGGCGTCGAAAACGCGAAACTCGCCATCACTCACTATCGCACGCTCGCGACTCATCCCACGGGGCTTTCGCTTGTTGAGCTGAAACTTGAAACTGGGCGAACGCACCAGATTCGTGTGCACATGAAGGAAGCCGGACACCCCATCGTCGGCGACCTCACCTATGGCGCCGACGGCCGCGCCAAGAGCCTTAAGTCGGTTCAGCTTCGCAAGCAAATCGGAGAAATGTCGCGCTTTGCCCTTCACGCGTTCGAGCTCGGATTTTACCACCCAAACAAGGGCGGCTTCATTAAACTCAAGTCGAAATGGCCCGAGGATCTCTTGCCACTGATCCAACATTGCGATTTCCCTATGTTCGAAAACTCCTCCGGAGTCGAAAAATTCTCCCAACGACCAGACGACGATTATCCTTGGCCGAAGGTTCGGACTCACGATGATGTTTAAACTCACGGACGCCGGCTACGCTTTTAATCAAGAGCCGCTTGCGGGCGGTACCGAACTCACAAGAGGGTTCGGCAATCGCGCTTTAAGCCTCGCTCAACTTCAAAGCCTTACGCCTTCCATCCGTTGGACGGAGCTCAAACAAACCCATTCCGATATCGTCATCCAGCAGCCTTCAAATAACATCGACGCCGAATCCGGCTTCGTCATTGGAGACGCTCACTTCACATTCGAGCGTGGTCACGGACTCGTCATCAAAACCGCCGACTGTATTCCCCTCTTGATTTCAGGTACCGCTCACGGTCGAGCGGTCATAGGCGCCGTCCATGCCGGTTGGCGCGGAGTCGTTTCGAATATCTCGGGAAAAACGATTCACGCTCTTCAAGCGGCGTTCCCCGAGATTTCACCGTCCCACATGGACCTCACGGTTTGGATCGGACCGCACATTCGACAAAAGAACTTCGAAGTCGGCTCGGATGTCGCCCCCATTCTGCGAACATGCGCCGCTCAGGCGTACGACGGAAAATTCCCAGAGGAACTTGAAACCTTGTGCACGGATGGCTCGGGAAAAAGCCTGTTTGATCTTGAAAAGATCGTGCGTCGGCAGCTCATTCAAGCCGGAATTCAAGAAAGCTCCATTCACACGCTCGACATCGACACCAAGGCCGACCACGCTTGGGCCTCTTACCGAAGAGACGGCGCCAACGCGGGAAGAAACCTAAGCTTTATCGGTCTCAGCTAGAGATTTGTAAATCGACCTTCAATTTGGCGAGCAGCCTTTGGAGGTTCATGGTCAGGCCAGCCCATGACAACAGCGCAAAGCAGCTCGAGTTCCCCGGCTTTGTACTCAGGTAGCTGATCCACTCCGAGAAACCGATCGATCTCCTCTTTGATTTCGAGCGGCGCTCCCATGGTGCAACACCCAAGCCCCTCGGCCACGCATGCGAGATTCAGGTTCTCCACGGCCATGTACACACTTCCTATCGAAGTGTGATAGCGCTCCTCCGCATCGTTATGCGAGTAACAGAGAACAACAACCGGCGCATCGCCAAGGGTGAAAAAGAATCTTTCGGTGAAGGCGTATAGCGAAGGCTTGAGCCTCTTCTCGAGAACGTCCTTGATGCCAAGCCAACTCTTTTGCGCGAGCGTGACGTACTCGTCTCGTTTTTGTCCGCGCAAAATAAAGAATCGCCAATTCTGACGATTCTTACCCGACGGAGCTTCGATCGCTGCTTCGAGCACGCGCGATAAAACCTCTTCTGGAATCGGTACGTCTTTTTTAAATTTTCGAATCGAACGACGGGCTTTCAGCAAACGATAGAACTCGTCGCGGAACTCACTCGAAAACTCATTCAAATTCGATTTCGAAACTGGAGCCGCTCTCTCTGTCATCGCGCCTTCCTTACGATGTCGAACTGCTCGACACCCGCTGATATTCACACACAAGGCCGCTTTACGCTTTTTTACCGTGGTTTCAGTATCTTACGCCCCGATCTAGTTTCGAGTCACCACCCTGCGCACAGGCGTCCAAAGTTTAGACACTCTTTAAAACCATAAAGCATTGAAAACACTGACATTTATGACACACGAGCACCGCCCCAACGTGCCGGTTTTCGGCACCGATCTTGAACCTCTCTTGTCAGTGAACACCTGCACCGCTCAAAGGGGGTTTGACGATGCAACCGATGAATCAGCAAGAACAACCAGGGCTAGAACAATCACCGGGTCCGTCCGCGACGGAAACTCGAAGCGAGTTCGCAAACGATCTTCGTCTTTCGAAGTTTTTTAAAGTCTCGCAGGCGGTTTTGTCGTTTGCCGCCTTAGCCGCGTTCGTGGCCGTCATTCATCCCGACATCCGTTCTGGAGTCCGCAATACATTGCGCGCGGATTATCGCACCGTCGTTTCGACCGCTCGGGGCGACCTAAATGGTACCGGCTCCCTTTTCACCGTCGCCAAAGTGAAAACACGCGACAATATTTACCTGGAAATTTTCGAAACCGTCGTTTCCGCATCCGAATCAAATACCGGAGAGGCCCTCGGAGATAACGGCGGTTCGGTTGAATCGACACTTCGCCTTGTCGAACGCATTGAACTTGCCGACACACGCGATGCTTTTTTCAACTTCAACGGCGCCAATGGCCAAGCAACCAACCTCGCCATCGACGATATCGACGGCGACGGACGCATGGAGATCCTCGCGCCAACGTTTGATCGCAACCTCGTTGGACGCCTGCACGTGTTTCAATACGACGATGCCACACGAGGCTTCAGCAAGGTCATTCGCTAAGGCGATGACCTTTGGTCACAGGACTTAGTCACAAGTCAGTGTCTCGATCTTCTTCGCCATGGCCACTAAAGGTAAGATGCCCTGGTCTAGAATCGCATCGTGAAAACAGCGCTCCGCGAACGATCCGCCAAGGCGCTTTATCGCACCAGCGCGCATCTCATGAAACTTGAGATAGCCGTAATAGTAGCTCGGTGCCTGTCCAGGTATGCGGTACATGTATCGTTCGAGTTCAAGATCCGCCCACTCAGGCGACATCCCTACTTGTTCCGTAATCACTCGCTTCGCCGCTTGCGGCTTTATGAGCCCCAGATGAAGCTCTGGATCAAGAAACATGCGCACGTTTCGCATGAGGCGCATCATCATGAGCGCCATTTTTTCGTCCAAAGAAAGCGACTCTTCCATCAGCCACTCCGCATAGAGCGCCCACCCTTCGACGTTCACGCTATTGAAAGAATAGTTCGCACGAATCGTCGAAACCCCGCGATCCAAAACCGAGCTGAACTGCAAATCGTGACCAGGCCGCCCCTCGTGCGCCGTCAAACTCTTCGCGGCGGCCGCGAACGCGAAATCATCAAACGCAAGTTTCTCGCGAGAACCAACCGGCACGACAAACTCAGGACGCTCTCCCGTGTTGCCAACAAACGAAGGTGTCGTGAGATGCGGCACCGGCTGCACACGGCTTTCCGCTTCCGATGCGAGGCGAATACGAAGAGGCGTTGTCGGAAGCGTTACCAGATCACGACGACGAATCTCGGCGGACAGCTCGGCGTCGGCGCGAACGTAGCGTTCACGAACTTTTTCCGGATCGGTCTCGACACTCTTTTTTAGATGTCCGACCACGTTTTTAATTTTCGAATCCTTTAAACCATCGCGCTGAGCGATTTGACGAGCAAGCTCCTGGTATTGGCGCATGTTCTTTGAGAACTCTTGACGAGCTAAATCACGGACCGATTTCGGCGTCGCGATATGGCCGAACTGACGCAATCGATCGGCGTAAATTTCGAGAGGAAGCCTGAAGTCCGTTCGCGCAGAAGGCAGAAGCGATGTACGAAGCCAGTTATCGTACGTACGGACTTGAATGCGAAACGCCTCAAAATCGTTTCGCCAATCATCACGCCCCGTCTCCTTCAGCATATTTTCGATACCGACAAGAACCTGTTCCGAGTTCTTCAAGTAGCGCTCGATTTCGGCCTTCAGAGGATAAAACACACGACCGCGCGATGGGCCATTTTTTGATGTGTAGCGTTTGATTTTTCTCTCAGTTTCCGCGCGAGCCGCCTCGGTGTACGGCCGAGCGCGCTTTTCATTTTCCTCAAACCCACGAACATACCGATGAAACCGCTCGATCGCCGCGTCTTTTCGATCTTTCGATGTCTGTTCGTTTATGAGACCGCGCAGAGAGTAGAACACGGACTCCGCCACCTTCGTGAACGAAACAGATCCGTTGCGCTCGTGAAGATCGAAGGAAGCCGCACTTCGCTCGACGTTCTCCAAAAGAATTTCGTAATCAAGGCGCACCTCGGGGTCTTTCTGTTCAGCGACAAGAGCTTTGAGCCGAGTGCTCCAATCTTGAAAGAACATCTTAAGACGCGAATCCAGCTCCTCGTCGTTTCTTGTCGCAAGACGATCGAACTGACGATAACCGATGTAAGACCCGTGTTCGGGACGAATCGCGGCAAGGCTTAGAGAAAACTCTTCCGCTATGACGTTGCTCGTCTCGATCCAAGGGGCCAGTTTTCGCGAGGCACCCTTCTTCGCGGACGAGCCGCAGCCTGTTGCGGCCACAAAGACCAGAGTCGCTCCAATGAATAGCACCAGCGACCGAAAGCCGCTGGTCAGATACGGACGCATCATCGCGATATTTCCCAATTCGTTTTGAATATCTATCTACTGTGCTACTGCACTACTGCACTACTGCCTACTGCGCGCGACGCTTGTTCAGATCGCGCCAGGATTTTCCCTCACGAGCCTTGCGATTCAGCTGGTATTCGTCAACCGCCGAGCGATGCTTCTGGTAGGTTTCAGAAAAGATATGAGTCCCGTCATTCCGTGAAACAAAAAATAGAAACGGCGACTCTTCGGGACGAGCCGCAGCTTGAAGCGCATGAAATCCAGGGTTCGCAATCGGTCCCGGCGGAAGCGATGGAATCACATACGTATTATAAGGCGTAGGTGTCGTCAGATCCTTACGAGAAATGTTCCCGTTCCAAACACCGTCTCGAACCCAAACACCGTAAATCACCGTCGGATCAGTTTGCAGGCGCATGCGTTTTTTCATGCGGTTGTGAAAAACCGAACTGATCAACGGGCGCTCTTCGGGGGCTCCCGTTTCTTTCTCGACGATGCTCGCAAGCGTCACAAGCTGATGCCGAGTGAGAGGGACAGCTATCGGGCTTCCGTACTGGACACGCGCGAGCTGCTCTTTGAACTTCGCCACCATTTGACGAATCAACCCACGCACGCCCAACGAACGCGTCACATGATACGTTTCAGGAAAAAGATAACCCTCAAGATTCGCGACATCCGGGCTCCAGAGATCACCGAGGGTCGCGCGAACAAATTCAACGTCTGCCGTGAGTCGCATGAACTCATCGGCTTTGCCGATTCCAGCCTTCTCGACAATCGCGGCGATTTCGAATCTGTTCAAACCTTCCGACACCGTTACGACATACTCGATACTGCGACCCGAAACGAGAGTGCGCAGTATCTCAGAAGGCGTCATGTTTCGGCGAAGTGCGTACTCACCGACTCGCAAATTCGCGGCCTGCCCTTTGATACGACTGTAGATACGGAACTTGTCAGCATCCGTGATCAAGCCATCCGCAGCGAGACGGCCCGCGACTTCACGCGAACTCTGTCCTCGCTCGAGATTGAAGACGACGACTTCCGACGACGTCCCCGCCGGAGTCCGCAAAAAGCGAAACGCCTGCCATAACACGACAGCCCCAGCCATCGCGACGATAAGGACAAGAAATGCGAGAACCTTCATGACCCCTGACGAACCGGAATTCGAAGAACTCAAATCGTAACCCTCGTTAAGTGTGGACTCATCTCTATGCTAGCGGCCTATGTTAACGGATCGTAAGACAAACCCGGAGGTGCCGCCTTTGGATCATACGGCGTCGGATCTTCCAGACTCGCCACGGGAACCGTGCAGTATTGAACCGCAAAATCCGCCGCCGGACGATCGTTCCCGGATTTCCCAAGACCTCCAAAAGGCAGCTTCGAACTCGCACCGTTCGTCGTGCGGTTCCAATTCACCAAACCGGAACGACCACGATACAACGTCTCCTCATACAACGCCTTCTGTTTCGTAAAGACGGATGTCACAAGACCGAAGCCCGTACTCGTGTTGATCTTCAAAGCTTCATCAAAATCGGACACTCGGTAAATCGCGACGTTCGGGCCGAAGATTTCTGTTTTCTGATACACGGAATCTTCGCGATAACGATCAACGAGGCAAATCGAAGGCGTCACGTAGTAGCCCTTGTGATCGAGATCAAGAGCCTTTCCGCGCATCAGGCGCTCCGCACCCTCGCGGCTCGCGATTTCCTGAAAGCGAACGTACTTTTCAACAGCGGTGGCATTGATCAAAGGACCCATGAAAGGGTTTTCCTTCCAATGTCCAATCGTGAGTTTTTTCGCCGTCTCGTAGAACTTATCGATAAATTTATCCGCAATCGAATTGTGCAGAATGACCCGGCTCGTGCACGAACAACGCTGCCCCGTCGACATAAACGCGCCGATCGTGGTTTCATAAATAGCCTTGTTGAGATCCGCGTCGTCCCAAACAATCGTCGCGTTCTTGCCGCCCATTTCTAGCGCAAGGATCTTCCAATACTGCTCCACTGTCTTTTGCTTGATCTTAAGTCCCGTCTCATAAGAGCCCGTGAACAAGATCCCGTCGACATTTTCGTCAGCCACAAGACGCTTGCCGGTTTCGCCTTCGCCCTGAACAAGGTTGAACACCCCTTTGGGAAACTCCGCTTTTTCAAAAAGGCGGGCCATAAGCTGGCCCGTCATCGGCGTCAGCTCCGAAGGCTTAAAGACGATCGTGTTTCCGGTCGCGAGCGCGGGAACGATGTGACCGTTTGGAAGGTGCCCCGGAAAGTTAAACGGCCCCAAGACCGCCATCACACCGCGAGCCATGTGGTTGATCACACCGTCGACACCCGGCAAAACATTCGAAAAGCGCTCTTGTCGCACAAGTCGCATCGAGTGCTCGATCGTGATGTCGATTTTGCCGATCATCGCTCGCACTTCTCCCGTTGCGTCCCACAACGGTTTACCCGTTTCACGGGCGATGACTTCGGCGAGTTCCGTGGCGTGTGCCGTATATACGTCTTTTAGTTTGCGCAAAAGTTGAAAGCGCTGTTCCTCGGGCAGTCGCGCCCATGCCGGGAACGCGCGACGAGCGGCCTCAGTCGCACGACTGACATGATCATAACGATACTCAAGCCGAGCCAGAACATCGCTTAGATCCGCAGGTGAAACAGCCGAGAATTCGCCATCCGCTCGATCGGGCTTAATAAACTGCCCATCAATATAGTCACCGATATAACCAACAGCACTCTCGATCGGATTCATCTGCTCAGTCCTTTAAATTAGCGGCCTTTAAAACTGGGATCTTCACGACACGGGCGAGTAAAAAACTTTTGCGCCTTGTTCGATATCTAATGTTCTCAAAGCGGCATCCGGCAGAACAATACCCTCCGCCCCGCGATCCTCGTACGGCGTCCATACGGCGCGAAACTCACCGTCTTCTCTCACACCCGAAAGCGCCATACCGGAAAAATGAATTCGATCCATACGTGAAACCGCAGCCACATGCTTCGTATTTTTCACGACCGTGATGTTCGCAAGCTCCGCCCCGTAGTGAGGACCGCCATCAAACGGGTCGACCTCGTTCAGATACTCGAATCCGATCGATTCGAGCAAGTGCTGCGCCGGTCGCGTATCCTGGCCAACTCGGCCAAGATCCACGCGCGCGCGCGAATCCAACAAAGCTAGATAGATGTCTTCTTCCGGGAACAAGCTCGATATGAACTCCTTGTTCCTCTGGCTGATCAAGTCCGCTTCTTGATACGGAAGCCCCGTGAAACGGCGACCCAACGCTTCCCAGAATTCACTGCGACCACCATCGCCCAACGGCGGGGTCAGTTCACATAGAACTCGCTTTTCAAACTCATGCGGCGCCATCGCCATATAGAGAAAGCGCACGAGACTGATCTGTTTTCCAAGTTTTTCGGGTCGGCGACGATACGAGCGGTCAATCAGAAGACCACCGATCTCAGTCGGACCGTCCGTATCTTCTTTGAACTGCAAAACTTGATGAATAAAACCGACGCCAAGATCATCGCTAAACCGATTTCGCTTCACGATCTTGAAATAGTAATGAGGAACTTCCTCAGTCCCGTGCTTCGCAAGAATCAGCGAACTGCCGACAATCGCTTCGGTTTCGAGATCTTCACAGACAAACAGGTATTCAGCGTCTTCTTTCGAAGCCTCGCCGGCAAACGAAGCCAGTGAACGCTCGATTTTTCCAGCAAGGACCTTGCGGTCGGCCGGAAGATTCAGAAGCGAAAACTGACCCGCGAGATCATGAAGACTTTTAAGATCATCCGTGCGCGCACTCCGCAAAACAAACTTTGCGCTCATTTGGGAGGTTGCAAGCTGATGAGGTTCTAGCTTATTTATTTGGCGATTGATTTTGTTCATAAACACATCTGCTTAATTACAAGGCGATAAAATCCGGTTGCCCGATCAAGCTCTTGAATTCTCACATACTCATTCGGAGTATGGGAATTACCAACACCCTGCCCCGGGCCCCACACCGCACAGTCGATACCGAACTTAGCGAAAACATTGGCTTCATTCGCCACCGCCTGTGTTGATAGCGTCGCGTCAATTTGCATTTCAGACAAGATCCGTCGGCAGTTTTCAATGATCGCTGAACTCTCGGCTGTTCGAAACGGCGGCTTGTAGTCGCCAATTCGAAACACGGCCCCTTCGGCCGCACAGGCCTCGCGCAACATCTGCATCCAGCCCTCGTAGTCGGCTTGCGAAACCGTTGGCGGCAAACGCACGCAACCCAAAATCTTCACATGCTCTTCGAGCGTGCGAATCATGCCGACATTCAATGTCGGCTCCTGCGGCACAAACCCGGAATCCGGAAAACGCTTAAACTGCGCTTCAACTTGTTTGATCACGGTACGAATGCGTAAAAGCTTCTGTGCCATCAAATCTTTCAACGCTTCCGTCGTCATGCCCGCCACGAGATCAATTTCGAGAACCGCTTGTGAAGCAACCGTATTGAAGTTGATTCCGCCCTCGATTTCCATCACCGCAACGCCAGAAGGCATACGCTCCAAGGCATCGAACATTTTCTCGATGGCGCTTTCACCAAGCTGAGGCGAAGACGAGTGCGCCGCGCGCCCACGAAACAGACGACTCTGCGACGAGGAGCTCTCGCTCAAATTATGTTCATCGCGAAACCGTCGTTCTTCCGGTGAGAAAGGGATTTCAATCTCGACCGAAGCGAAGCCCTTACCCGCGACAACGAGTTTCGAATCCGTCGGCTCACCCACCAGAACCGCCGTCGGTTTCACTTTCTTTTTTCGAATCAACTTCACCGCGCCCGGCATGCCAAGCTCTTCGCCGAACGTACCCACCAAAACCGGCGGCACGTTCCACGCTTGTCCGCTCTGCCGCCTTTCTTGATCCGCCTCGCGAAGCGCGTAGAGCTTGCAAAGAAAATCGAGCTTCACATCCGCCGATCCAAGGCCATACAGACGGTCGCCTTCCGGCGATCGATAAATACTCGCGTTGAACGGATTCGCACCGGTCTCGCGCCAAAGCGCATAGGCGCCAGGGTCCGGCGTATCGAGATGCGTCTCCAACATAAACTCTTGATCCGGAACGAAATCGATACGAGAGGCACCGGCATCCACGTCGCCCACGCCCTGCGGGTCGCAGCTGGGACGAACGATCACATTCGCCTGTTCGAGCCCGTTCCACGATTCAATTTGAAGCTCCGCCTGCAAACCAAGCGAGCGAGCTAAATCCGCAGCAAAGCGCGCGACAGCCATCGTCCCCGCAGAAGGACTGCTGTCGATTCCGATAATCTGTCGGCACGCCTCTAGAAAGTCCAAACGCTACATCATCTCTTGAATCGATTTTTCCAGAATCTTCGCGGCGACTTCGACATCGTGAGATGTCATCACGGCCGGAAGCAAAAAGCGAAGTCGATACGGATCACGACCGCAGCTAAATGCGATTAGTCCGTTCTTATAAAGCGTCTGAAGAAGTTTATTAACCTTGTCTTTTGTTCCGTCGAGCGGCGTGACGGCGATCATAAGCCCCATACCGCCGGCCTCTTGCAACTGTCCCTTGCAAGTCGTTTCGTTGAGGCGATTCAACATGCCGACGAATTCGCGGTGAAGCTTTTGAATTTTCCCGCCTTCACCCAGGTACCCATCTTTCGTGATCATCTCGAGCGATGCGATTCCGGCGGCCAAGGACGCCGACGAACCGGAGAAGGTTCCCGCCACCAAACCGGCTTTAGGATTGTATTCCTCCGTATAAAGCGTCGCGCCCGTTTGAAGCGTCTTCGCGATTGTGCAGAGGTCGATGTATTCGCCAATTCCAAGCGTTTCGAACGCAAAAAGCTCACCCGTGCGCATGAACGTCTGAACCTCATCCGCCCAAACCGCAATGTGTTGCTCGCGACAGAACTCGAGGATTGGAACGAAGAATTCACGAGGAGCCGTCTTGTAACCACCCTCGCCCAACATCGGTTCAAAAACGAACGTCGCGACTTGTTTTGGATTCGCGGCAACGATCTCTTTGAATTTGCGAAGCGACTCTTCACTGCTGCGTGGATTCTTGGAATCGTACCAAGAAATACGAAGGACCTCGTTGTACTCAGGAAGCCCCTCTTTATACGCCGGATTGTCGGTTACTTCGGCCATCATCGTCGAGCGACCCGCGAACGCGTTCTTCATGCCGATCACAAGCTTCGCCGGAGAATTTTTTTGGCGCGCCATTTTCAGTGCGTTTTCATTCGCCATCGTGCCGCATGTTGAAAGCCACGCATATTTAAGGCGGCTCTTCTTCGAAGCGCTCTCTACGAGCATTTTCGAGATCTGCGCGTACTCATGGTTCGGCTCAAGATTTCCCTGCATCACAACATCCGAAAGGGCGCCGCGAACAGCGGCTTCACGCAGGCGTGGGTGGCCGTGTCCGAAAATGTGAACACCGATTCCGTTGATCAAATCGAGCTTAACCGATCCATCCTCGACCTCGACGTAAGCCCCACGGCCCGAACCTGTTCCAACAAATTGATAGTTCAGCGGGCGACCGCGATACTTCGCCACCTCGTCAAACATACTCTTTCCACCGTCCAACGCCTCTGCCTGCGGTTCACGCACAGCCTCAAGCGCAGACTCTTCGGCGGCGACCGCCGCGACCAGTTCTTCAATCTTTTTTTGAATGGCAGATGATGTTCGAACTCGATGTCCCGCTAGTTTGTTGTTTGGAAAGCTCACGGTTGTTTCTCCTACGGCCCTTCTTTGACCTCGTGATGTACTAGAGAAAGAGATTACTCCTGCCGGTCGGCATCGGCAACCAGACCCACCGCAACCCAGCCCACGAAACCGTTGCTCACCACGCCAAGTGCTTTAAACTCAAACTAAGATGAAACCGCTCACTGAACTACTCACTGATTTTCACAAACTTGTGACCAAACTCACGGTTGCAGTCGCTTTTCTAATCGGCGCAATACTGCCTGCTGCGTCATTTGATGCGTCATACGCATCAAATGCTCCGGAAGAAGCCTCTTCTCTCTACGCTCAGGCCGTAGAATCGTTTCGCGCCGGAAAGCTCGAAGACGCTCGCAGCGCGATGTTACAACTCGAAACCGAGCACGCAGAGGACCCGACACTGCTTCTCAATCTTGGGCTGATCGCCGAAAAAGAAGGCCGGCCAGGGGCCGCGATTGCCCTATGGAGAAAGGGTCTCGCATCCCATCCGACAGATTCCGATTTGCTGAACGCCATCGATTGGATCAAAAGCAAACTCGATCGCGGCGCCTTTCCTCGCGACGTCGGAACATGGGAAACCCTACGCCAATCGCTTCTTCTGCGCGTTTCTCCTTTCGCCACCGTCGGCGGTTCCGCCATTTTGCTAATCCTCGCCGGCATTTTCTTTCTGCGCTGGTTCGGCCGCAGAAAACGCGCGCTTGAAAACGAACTCGCGCTGCCGCCCCCACCGCTCGCAGCGATTGTTTTTTCGGTTCTGTTCTGTTTTCTCCTTAGCGTCTCCATCGCGATTTTCGTCGATCGACTCGATCTTCGCGGCACCGTGATACAAGCGAAAATCGGCGCTCGCTCCGCGCCCGATATCGCCGCGACCGTTCTTTTTGACATCGCCGAAGGCGCCGAAGTGACCGTTCGCGACACTCGCATCGTCGCGGATCTCGAATGGCGCCGGATCACGACCACCGATGGAAAAACGGGATGGATGCCGGCAAACACCGTGCTGACAACCGACGACTCGCCTCGCCGCGCTTTTGAGACAGGAGCACCCAAGTGAATTTCTTATGGGACAACATCTTTAAGAAAAAAGGCGAGCAAACGGCTCAGTCCGTCCTAAAAGAAAACA
The DNA here is from genome assembly GCA_034002335.1 of Bdellovibrionales bacterium. Taxonomy (GTDB): domain Bacteria; phylum Bdellovibrionota; class Bdellovibrionia; order Bdellovibrionales; family JAMPXM01. The sequence continues at coordinate 21,590 of JAVFAU010000002.1, forward strand.
TTCTGTTTCAAGACCTTTCCGAGGGGGAACTGAGGTTTCTCGAACGCTGCGTGCACATTCGTCACTACCACATCGGCGAATCCATTTTCCGCCAAGGCGAGGTCGGCGTCGGCATGTACCTCATCATCAAGGGACGCATCGAAATCCATGTGGTCGACCCCCAAGCTTCCGACGAAGCATCGCGCGAAGTTTTTATCACCGAGCTTCTTTCAAACGACTTTTTCGGCGAACTCTCGCTTGTCGAAGATAACGGGCGGCGCACAGCCACGGCCGTCGCTCGCGAAGAAACGACGTTGATTGGTTTCTTCAAACCCGATCTTTTAGAAGTTCTCGCACGCCGCCCGGCCATGGGGACCAAAATTACGTTACGTCTCGCGGAAGTGCTGGGAAGACGACTCAAGGAAACGACGGAAAAAGTCACTGAGTTACGCCGCATCCTCAAGGATCACCCATGATCGACCCGCGGTCAGCCTTCATCATCCGCCGAGAACGGCGCTGGCGACTATTCAGTTTTCTCGCGATCTTACTGACAGCCGCGGCAATCGTCGTTCTCATCAACGGCCTGCTCGCCTCGTGCGTCTTGGCTTTCGTGATCGCGTACCTGTGCGCGCCGATCGTAGACTTTCTTGAGCGCGAAGGCCTAAGACGCTCCACCGCGACCCTCATTCCGTTCCTTGCGGGCGGTACCCTTGTGGTCATCGGAACCATATTGATTCTTCCCCTCATCACAGAGCAGTTGGAAGTTCTGATCAGCCAGCTGCCGAGATACCAGCGCGACCTGACAAGCCTCATTTCATCCATCGAAGCCAGGTACGGCGTCTATTTGAGCACCGGCCAAATCAACCTCTCGCAGAACATCAATCATTGGATCATCGGCCGAACTGGCGACCTCTCGGTGGCCCTGCCGTCTATCTTATCGCAGTCGTTCACGGTGTTGTTGCTCGCGCCCTTCTTCGCCTTTTTCATGCTGAAAGACGGGAATGCCGTCGCGCGCTCGATGCTGGCTTTCGTTCCCAATCAGTTTTTTGAGATCGCACTCAACTTGCGACACCAAATCAACGAACAGCTGGGCGGCTTCATTCGCGCCCGTTTCCTTGAGGCCGCGATTGTCGGAGCCGTCGTCTGGATCGGACTTCAAATCATCGGTTTCCCATACGCAACGGTCCTCGCCATCTTCGCCGCGGTCACAAACCTCATCCCCTACCTTGGTCCTATTATCGGGGCGGTACCCGCGGTTCTCATCGCGCTCGTTTCACAGGAAGCCTCAATCGACACCACCCCAACCGTGACTCTGCTCCTCGTCAGCAGCATCTATCTGCTGGCGCAGCTGATCGACATCGTTTTCGTCATCCCTCTGGTCGTCGCACGCATCGTCGATCTTCACCCGGTTACGGTCGTCGTTATGATCATCGCGGGTGCTGAAGTGGCGGGCATCCTTGGTATGGTCATCGCAATTCCCGTGGCAAGCGCCGTCAAATTGACCTTTAACGCTCTTTATTTGCATCTGACGAACTTTCGGGACTGACCGCGCCGTAGCATGATTGACAAAGACTGGGGGCCGAAAAAGACTCTCAGTTATGAAATTCCGCCCGAAACTCAAAGACTTATCCTTGAAACCATCATCGAATTTATCTTTGATCAAATGTTCGCGAACCGTGCAGACAGTCTTGTCTATTCTGCTGTTGGTTTCATTCGCGGCCGCGGGATGCTCGTCGGTCGATAAGTTCGACCCTTCAACAGCCGAAGGCGCCTACAAACTCGCCGAACAGTACGAAAAAGATGAGCGCTTCGAAGAAGCGGTCGGCAAGTACGCGGACGTCAAAAACAAACACCCCTACAGTCGCTTCGCCACCATGGCGGAGCTGAAAATCGCAGACGTTCACTTCACGCGCGAATCCTACATCGAGGCTCAGTACGCTTACCAAACTTTCAAGGAGCTTCACCCCAAGCACCCGCAAATCGACTACGTCACGTTCCGCTTAGGGATGTCTTTCTTTAATCAGCTTCCATCGACAATCGATCGCGACCTTAGTCTGGCCGACAAAGCCATTCTCTACTTCGACGAAGTGATCGCATCGTACCCGCAATCACAATACGCAAAAGAAGCGCGAGACAAGCGCACGGAATCCCTCAAAAAACTGGCGGGCAAAGAGCTCTACATCGCCGACTTCTATTTTAAGAAGAAGCAATACGGAAGCGCGCTTGGACGTTACGAAGGCCTGCTTCGCAGTTACGCCAATGTCGAAGGCTTCGCGGCGCCGGCCCTTTATCGCGCGGCGATCTCCGCGCGCGAAACCGGCGATCGCGACAAAGCCGGTCGCTACGCTAAAAGACTGATTCAACGATTCCCAGACTCAACCGAAGCGGCTCAGGCCCGAAGCGAGTTCAGCAATGTTCGATAAATCTTCGGCGCTCGACGAGCGCTCACGTGCGGATTTACTAGAGACGGCACGGTCTTTTTTTCGCGAGAATCTCTACAATCGCGCAGA
>JAVFAU010000003.1:0-22131 GCA_034002335.1 Bdellovibrionales bacterium
GATGTTGAGTGCTTTTCTCGCGCTTTCTCATGTGAATGAGGCGCGTGCGCAGGCTGTGGGGCCATCGGATATTCCGGTTTTCATCGTCGATAAAGCGAAGTACCAGATTCACGTCGCAAACTATAAAAATGGTCTTGAGATCTTCAAAACCTACCCGATCACAGTCGGAAAGAACTCGGGCGATAAAATGCTCGAGGGGGATTTGAAGACGCCAGAAGGAATTTATCGTTTCACGACCAAGTTTGTGCCGCCGCAGATCAAACGAAAGTTCGGAGCCATGGCGTTTTACGTCGACTATCCGAACAGCATTGATCGTCGCGATAAGAAAACCGGCTTTGATATCATGTTGCACTCCACGGATGATCCGGCTCGATTGGAACGGCCGCAAGATTCGGATGGATGCATCGTGGTGGATGACGACCGGATTCGAGATTTGGCGAACTATATCCACACGCCGTACACGACGCTCTTGATTTACGACGAGTTGAAGCCGGAACACTTGCAGTCCGAAACATCGGGAGATCTGAAGGTCGCGTTTGAAAAGTGGCTTGCGGCTTGGACTGCGAAGGACATTGATGGCTACATCGATTCTTATGCGGAAGGGTTCCGTTTCGAGCAGATGAATCGTGATCAGTACAAGGCGTACAAAGACGGACTCAATAAGCGCTACGAGACGATCGATGTCAAAGCCACGAATACAAGGTTTTTTCGTCATCCTAAATACGACATGGTGACGTTTACGCAGGAGTATTCGTCGACGTTCAAGGGTGGGCGTCGTGCGTTCGTGGCTCGCGGGCAAAAGAGAATCTATTTTGTTCGCGAAAACGGAGCTCTCAAGATTTTCTCAGAGGAGTTTTCAAGACGATGACCGGAACAAAGACAAAAGCCATAGGTTATGCCGCCACGACGGCCAAGGCGCCGCTTGCGCCATTCAAATTCGAGCGTCGCGCGCTGCGAACCGCGGATGTTTCGATTGAAATTCTGTTTTGTGGCGTTTGCCACTCTGATATTCATGTGGCGCGTGATGAGTGGGGCGGAGCCAAGTTTCCCATCGTGCCGGGCCACGAAATCGTAGGAATCGTGAATGCCGTTGGCGAAGGGGTCACGGCCTTCAAGGTGGGAGACCGCGTTGGTGTCGGCTGTTTTGTCGATTCCTGCCGTCACTGCCCGTCGTGCGAGCAAGGGCTTGAGCAATACTGCGATCAGGGAATGACGGGAACTTATAACAGCGTCGATCGCGTTGATGGTTCGCCGACTTATGGCGGATATTCGAATCATATTGTCGTCGATGAAAAGTATGTTTTGCGAGTTCCGGAAAGCTTGCCGCTCGCGGCATCGGCGCCGCTATTGTGCGCGGGAATCACTCTGTATTCACCGTTACGGCATTGGAATGCCGGGCCAGGCAAGAAGGTCGCGATTATGGGCCTTGGTGGACTCGGTCACATGGGCGTGAAACTTGCCGTCGCAATGGGGGCTGAAGTGACGGTGCTAAGCCAATCGCTTCGCAAGCAAGAGGACGCGAAACAGATGGGTGCGCATCATTTCTATGCGACGAATGATCCTGAGACATTCAAGAAACTGCGCGGCTCTTTTGATCTCATCATCAACACGGTTGCGGCCGATCTTGATTGGAACGCGTATCTGAGTCTTCTTAAGTTAGACGGTTCGCTCGTTCTTGTCGGTATTCCGGAAAAAGCGACTCCGCCGGTCTCGGCGTTCTCGCTCATCGGAAAACGGCGTACGCTTTCAGGCTCCTTGATCGGAGGGATCAAGGAAACGCAGGAGATGTTGGATTTTTGCGCGAAACACGGCATCACATGCGATATCGAGCTGATTGCGCCTGAGCAAATCAATGAAGCCTATGATCGCGTGGTGAAGAGCGATGTGAGATACCGATTCGTGATCGATATCTCGAAGATGGCCGCCATCTAAAACCGCCTTTTAAAAAAGATGGTGTAGGTTCTCGGAGATATAGTCGATCAAACTGCGTGTCGTTTTCGGCAAAAAACTTTGCGCAGGATAGACGAGATGAACGGGGTGGCGTTTTGTCGCCCAATCTTCAAGAATGGGTATAAGCCGTTTTTTTTCGATATCTTCTTGGCAGAGGAAGTGTGGTAGCAGGGCGAGGCCTTGGCCCTCGAGTGTCGCGCGATGAAGCGAGACGAGGTTGTTTGCCGAAAACGGCCCTTGGACTCGCACGCGTACGCGTTGATTGCCTCTTTCGAGAAGCCATTCATTTTCTTTTAAGTTCGTGAAAAGCAGGCATGCGTGTTTTTCGAGATCCTGCGGCCTTTTGATCGCGGGATTCTTTTTGAGATAAGCCGGACTCGCATAAAGATTCGTGGCTGTGTGACCAATTCGTTTGGACACCAGAGAAGAGTCCTTGAGATCCCCCATACGAAGCGCGATATCAATGCGCTCGCCGATGATGTCGACAACCCGGTCGGTGAGAATGAGCTCGACGTGGACCTTAGGATACTTGGAAAGAAACGTCGCAATGACATCGGTCAGTGTGCTGGTCCCGATTTCCACGGGTGCTGTCATGCGAACGCGACCTTGGATGGCCGCCTGGGCTTCTTGGGTCAGGGCTTCCGCTTGTTCCAAATCGAGAATCGCTCGAGCTGCGTGCTGGTAATAAACGGCTCCCATTTCGGTAAGGTTCAATTTACGTGTGGAACGTTGGAGCAGTGAGACGCCGAGCTGTTTTTCAAGAGTTTTTACTTTGGCGCTGACGGTCGATATCGGCATGTCGAGATTTTTTGCCGCTCCAGAGAAGCTTCCCGCTTGAACGACTCGAACAAAGACATGGGCGGCATTGATATCGGTTGTTTTCATGGAGATAACCTTTGGTCCATATTCTATTATAATAGAAAGTATTTACATAAAATACAGTCTAATAGAATATTGAAAACGCAGCTACATTGTTTTCATGAAGCAATATGGCAAAAAACAACCAGTCATATTTATCGGTCACGGCAGTCCAATGAACGCGCTGGCTGACAATGCGTTCACGCAGACATTGGTAGGTTTGGGGCAGAGTATCGAACGCCCCAAAGCGGTCTTGGTGATTTCGGCTCACTGGCTAACGGCGGGAACCTGGGTGACGAGTTCGTCTCAACCTCGAACAATTCACGATTTCTATGGTTTTCCAGAAGAGCTATTTAATGTGCAGTATCCGGCACCGGGGGCTCCGACTGTCGCAGAAGAGGTGCGTGATCTTCTTGGCACAAAAGATCGACCTCGACGCACGGTTCATTTTGATCAAGGGGCTTGGGGTCTTGATCATGGAACATGGTCGGTACTGCGGCATGTGTTTCCTGATGCAGGCATTCCGGTTTTGCAATTGAGTATTGATATGTCTGAACCGCCCGAGTTTCATCTTGATCTTGGCAGGAAGCTTGGGAAGCTTAGAGAGCAAGGAATTCTGATCGTCGGTAGCGGCAACATCGTCCACAATTTGCGACAAGTGAAGTGGAGTCCGGGAGCGGCCGCCTATGACTGGGCGATTGAGTTCGATGAGAAAGTGAAGAGTGCGCTTGAAAAAGGAGATAGCGGGGCTTTGTGCGGTCCGCTTTTGCAATCAGCCGCCGGTATGATGAGTGTTCCGACGCCTGACCACTACTACCCGCTACTTTACGTCGTGGGAGCGAGTGAGCAGGATGCAAAGAGTGGTGTAAAACAAGAAGCGCCGACTTTTGTCTACGAGGGATTGGAGTTGGGCGCGATCTCGATGCGTACACTCGTGTATGGCGTAACGTAAAAACGTAAAATAGATAGCGAAACGAAACCATCTTTAACTAAAGGGAGATAATATGATGGGCTTTAAAAAGACAGCGATGTTGGCAATGAGTGCGGCGGCTTTGGTATTTGCGGCGCAGGCGAACGCGGAAACATACAAAATCGATCCTGCTTCGAGCACGATCACTTGGAAAGCGACAAAGAAAGTAGCGGGCGGCCACAATGGCACGATCGCCGTGAAAGAGGGCCAAGTTGAAGTCAGCAAGAAAGGCGAAGTGACTGCGGGAACAGTCGTCGGCGATTTGAAACAGATCGTCGCTCTGGATCTTCAGGGAACTGAACATCATGCGAAGTTCGTTGGTCACATGCAGTCAGCTGACTTCTTCAACGTTGAAAAAGCAGGCCATGATGTTGCGACTTTCAAGCTTACGAGCGTCACGAAAAAAGGTGCGCAGCACATTGCAAAAGGCGATCTTACATTCAACGGCAAGACGAACCCCATCGAATTCCCGCTCACATTCAAAGTCGACAAGGGTGTTGCGACAGGCGAAGGCAGCTTGAAAGTAGACCGCACGAAGTGGGATCTGAAATATGGTTCGGGTAACTTCTTTAAGCTCGCGGCTGATAAAGTTATCAACGACGAGTTCGAACTTGGTTTCAAACTGACAGCGAAAAAATAGTCTTATTTTTTTGAAATGGAGTCGCTCTCCTTAAAGGGGGCGGCTCTTTTTTATTTTGATTTCTAGAAGTCCATTTTGTACCCGTCGACTGACGAATTCTCCCCGAACGTAAACTTACCGTTGGATGCTATGAACTTTCTTTCTCGCCTTCATAATGACGATCTCGCAAAGCTTCTCTTAAGGTTCGCGATTGGCGGACTCATGATCCCCCACGGGATTCATAAAATTACAGATGGCATCGGGCGTATCGAAACGATGTTGGCCAAGGCCGGGCTGCCCGAGTTCTTCGCGCACGGAGTGTGGGTTGGTGAGTTGATTGCGCCGGCTCTCATCGTATTTGGGGTCAAAACGCGAGCTTCAGCGGCTGTTGTCGCCCTCACCATGCTGATGTCGATCTATCTCGCGTTCCGTGATCGTTTGATGACGCTCAATCAGTTCGGCGGTTGGGTGATTGAGCTTAACTTGCTATTTATGGTTGGCGCCATGGCGCTCGTCTTCTCCGGTAGCGGTCGATACGCGTTCAAAGAAGACTAAGGCTGAGGTCTTAAACCAGACTCAAATTTGAAGCGCGCTCTTTGGAATTCCTTTCGGAATCGCTCCCAAGAGCTTTTTCGTGTATTCATGGCGCGGATCTTCGTAGAGGCCAGTGGCTGTGCCATGCTCCACGATTTTTCCTCCATACATAACGGCGACTTCGTCTGAGATGAATTTTACGACCGAAAGGTCATGTGAAATGAAAATATAGGTCAGGTTCATTTCATCTTGGAGGTCGAGTAGTAGGTTGAGGATCTGCGCCTGCACCGACACATCGAGTGCCGAGACCGATTCGTCGCAAACGATGAACTCCGGCCGTACCATGAGAGCGCGTGCAATGCAGATGCGCTGTCTTTGGCCACCGGAAAACTCGTGCGGATAGCGATTCAACATGGAGCTCGAGAGTCCTACCTTTTTAAGCATGTCTGCGGCGGCCGCTTCGCGATCTTGGCGGGTATCTCCGATTTTATGAATCTCCATAGGCTCTGACAATATGGAGCCGACAGTCATTCTCGGGTTGAGGGAAGAGTAGGGATCTTGAAAGATGATTTGCATCTTCTTTCGGATGGGTTGCATTTCGCGGTTGCTGAGATTCGTAATGTTCTGCCCGGCATACACGATGTCGCCGGAAGTCGACGGATTCAATTTTAAAATCGTGCGCCCGAGCGTGGTTTTGCCGCAGCCGGATTCGCCGACAAGTCCAAGCGTTTTCCCTTTGCGAACCGTGAAGCTCACGCCGTCGACGGCCTTGGTCCATCCTTGAATGCGGCCGAAAATTCCGCCGGTATGCGGAAAATGAGTTTTGAGGTCTTTGACTTCGAGAAGAACAGATGCGGCTTCGTTAGACGAAGCTTTTTTTTCTGGTTGAAATTTAGGTGTGCCCTGAGTGATTTCTTTTCCGTCGTCTGTCATAAAATCACTGAGCACGGGAAGACGTGACGGGTTTTTATCGATTGAAGGGCGGCAGGCGAGAAGTCCCTTGGTGTAGGGATGTCGCGGGTTTTTAAAGAGCTGTTCGCTCACTCCCTGCTCGACGATTTCCCCTTTGTTCATCACGAGCACGTGGTCCGCGATATCGGCAACGACCCCGAGGTCGTGTGTGATAAAAAGCAAACTCATCTGATTCTTTTTTTGCAGATCCGCGAGAAGATCGAGAATTTGTTTTTGAATCGTGACGTCGAGGGCTGTCGTCGGTTCGTCACAAATGAGAAGCTCCGGATTGCAAGCCATGGCCATTGCAATCATGATTCGCTGTCGTTGGCCGCCGCTGAATTTATGAGGATAAAAGAAGAGGCGTTCCGCCGGGTTTGGAATGCCGACCTGTGTGAGAAGGTCTTCTGCTTTTTCAAGGGCTTCTTTGCGTGTGACATTTTGATGGAGACGAATGGTCTCGGTAATTTGATCCGCAACCGTGAAGACAGGGTTGAGACTCGTCATCGGTTCTTGAAAGATCATCGAGATGCGTGCGCCTCGGATTGTACGCATTTTGCTCTCGGGTAGTTTCAAGAGATCCTGTTGTTTGAGGTCGTGGCTATTGAAGATGATCTCGCCATTCGTGATTTTTCCCGGTTCGGCGATCAAGCGCATGATCGCAAGCGATGTGATACTTTTGCCCGAGCCCGACTCGCCGACCAGTCCGACGGTTTTACCTTTTGGAATCTGAAACGAGATATTTTTGACCGCCTTAACCAAGCTTTCGTCGGTCTTGAACTCAACGGCAAGGTTTCTAACTTCGAGAAGGTTTTGAGAGTTTGTCATGGTTTAATCCCTTTCGGTGTTGAGCGAGGATGAAGAGAAATGACGTTGGTTGTATTGGTCGGCGGTGGTTCGGAGACTTGAGGTGTCGGAGTCTGGCTTCGAACAGGCTCATCATTTCTATATTCAAGCTTGTATTCAAGAAAAGTAAGGAAGCTTGCGAGGCGATACGAGAGGTCTTGAGCTGCGGCGCGAGTCAGGCTCAAGCGGGTCGGTCCAAAGCTGATGTGCAGAACCTCGTCGCGACTCTCGGCAGGGTCCCGAGTCGCGGAGTCTTGCGAGAATGAGAAGTCATCCGTGGTCTGAAAGTAGAAGAGGCCGTCTCGGCGCGTGTTTGATTCCATATCGAGCGAACAATTTGGTAGAGCTCGGGAATGCGGTCAACAAACAGCGCGTGTGGCGGCCTTCGTTCTCAGTACTCTTTCAGAGTGTTCTCAATAAGTCTTCAGTTTCGAGGATCTACTCGAGAATGACCCAGCCAGATGTGTTGGCTCCGAAGAATGCTTGTGGCAACGACGGAGAAACTCCGATAAGCGCTTCTTTTGTTTGAACACATGCTTGGACGTTCGCGTAGACCTCATTCCAATTTGCCGACTTTGGAATTTCGCTCAAGAGACAACCGTCCCAGTACGTGTACTTCGTGTCAGTCGAGCAACCGAACGAAGGGCGATCCGCGATTGCCGCTGTCATGATGATGCGATTGTCGCCTTTGAGCTCATTGATGAGGAATTGTCCCGAATAGCAGGCTGAAATCAATACGATCGTGGGTTGGTCTCCACATGCGGCATCGACCATACGTGCGAACGTGCGAGGTAAGAGGGGAGAACTTTGCGAGAGATAAAAGCCTCCGTTTTGAATACCATGAGACGTCATGTGAATAAGGCAGCCTTCGTTGGCCTTCACGTCGAGCTGATGAAACGATTCGGCGATATTACGAAGCGTCGCAAGACGGGCGGAACCGCCACTTGCGATCTGCATCGAAGACGTGTGGTGAACCGGAGCGATAACGCCGATTTGAGAGAATAGTTCGGCAAGATCAAGGCGCCCTTGGTCGAAATTTGGGATGGAGTCATCGCCTGAAATAAAAATCGATTTCCAGACATTGGCGTGAGCGTGTTGAGCCGACGCGATATTTATGATGCATATCGAAATAAAGCTTAAGAGCAATTGAGTGCTACGACGCGTATTCATGAATTCCCTCCGTTCATGATGCGGAGGGAAGGGGCTATCAAGCATGTTGTGAGATGTCTATCCGAAGTTGCGATGCGAGGCTGCGTTCTAGTATTCCGTCGGTCTTAGGCTATCGCCGTCAAAGAGCGCGCGAAAAAGCAGGCAACGCTCGCTTTGGTCGTTTGTCGATCTGCATCTGCGCGCATGGGATCGTAGTTCGGGGATTGTAATGCGTTCGTTTGCAGCGAACTGGAGGACATTGGATTTGAACGCCATGCTGCCGCCCAACGCGCGCGAGTAGCTTTCACCTTGATGACAAAGGCCGCAGCTCGTGCCCGATCCAAAGCGAATATGGTCGAGGCCTGTCGCTTCCGAGATGGCTGCTTCTACAATCGGAAAGCGAAACTCCGCCTTTTCTCCAAGGCCGCCACCTGTGAGTTCGCTGATCTCAAGCGTATTCACCGCGAGACCGGCGGGAACAACTCCCATGACGAGATTTCCCGATTTAATAAAGATACGTGGATCCGACGGGCCTGGCGAGGGTTGCGCGCTTCTCGCGCTCGAGCCCGCTTGCACGTAGAGAGGGCGGGGTAAGTTTGCGACGAAGCAGTGAATTTGAACAGGACGAGGCAACGTGTTGATGTAAGCGACGAGTGCCGGAATGGAGTTTACCGGACCGGAGAACGGTTCAATACCCGCATCGACGCAAGCTTCGCGTTCGGATTCGGAAAGGTAGTTGAGGCTCGTGCTTCCGGGGTCGGACGTCGACGCGAGTTCGGTTTCAAATGGACTGAACGCCGGTCCGCAGGCCTGGCCGAACGAGACGACACTCAAGCCTATAGCACAGAGGGTGAGAATGATTTTTCTGCCAGCCATGAGGCTATTCTATCGTGCCTTTCCGGTTAAGAGCTCGAAATTATAGGGGCACTTGGGTGCAGGTGACAAAACGACCCAGAAACGGACCAGAAGTCCGTTTCAAATCGAGACAAATGTCGAGTGTGAAAGCCCGTAGGTTTTGAGTGTCGTATTCCGATACGTCATTTACTTATGGCAGTTGTAGATCCTGTAACAGAGTCTTCTTGCGGACGAAACCAAACGGGGGAAAACCGTCGTTGGGTGGTTCTCCTTTTCTCGTTTCTCTTTTTCGTTTCAGCGACGACTGTTTCGGTGCTTTACCTTGTTTCGACAAAAGACATTGAAGAGTTTCATACGGAATCGAGCGTGGATGTGACGACAGCCATCCCCGATAGCGACAGCGTGATGAGTCGCGAAGCTACTGCCGACATGGTTTCGTCCGATCCTATGACGGAGTCGATGGATGTTATCGAGAGCGGTCTGACGAGTGCTTCGATGAAAAGTGTCGCTGCAGGAAAGCAAACTTCACAAGAAGTGAAGGCGCAAACTTCCGATACCTCAGAGCAATGGCCAGAACTACGACCAGAGCGACAGCCGGACTTGCAAATGCAGGTCGGGAGAAAACTTGCTTCGGTACCTGAAGTACTAAAAATCGATACGAACGGTGCTTTTTGGAATGGAGCCGCTCAGCTTCTTCCGAACCCTCTTTATGTCGCGCAATTGGGGCGTAAAGGTTTTCCGGATATTCGCGGGGGCGGCTGGATGGCCATTGATATCGCGCGATCCGAAATTGTGCCTGTCGAGCTTTTTAAAGCTCCCATCAGTTCATATGCTCCCGCTCGATTGATCGAAGCCAAGTATATGGACGGGCGTCCTCTTGAGATCATGAACGGTATGAATACAGGATTTCCTGTGTTTCGAGGGCTTTCGGGACTTGTGCCGGGGCGTTTTGAGGTTGTCGAGAATCCACCATGCCTTGTGCGTTATGCGGGTGTGCTTGAAGATGAAATTTGTCGTGTGCGTCTGAGTCACCCCAGTGCCTCGATCGGCAACGTGCAGTTTAAATTTGAAGCTCCAAAGCCGGTTGAAGGTGTCGCACCATCTGAATACCCGTTTTCGAAAGTTTACGTGTTGAGCTTGCGTGGGCAGTGGAGAGAGATGGCTTCATTCAACGAGAGCTTTCATCCGATCGGTGATCCAAATCGAGACGGTTACCCCGACTTTTATGTCGAGTCGGTTTTTGATGATGGCGGTAATGGGCAGCATGTCTTGTTGTTATCGTACGAGGCCGACGACTCCGTTGGCTATAAAGTGTATCGCGCGTCCTTTTATGGGGTGGGCGAGTAGGCCGTGTTATATTGATCCAGACCAAGGTCTTTGAAAAAGATTTGGTCACAAAATCTGATCTTTAAATCTGCTTGTCGTCATTTTCTCAAATCGCGTCGTGATAAATCTCATTTAGCCATAGAATTATCTGGAATTGCGGACAATTGGTCTAGTCTTGCTTATACGGATGAAGGTCTGCTGTTCTTTTGGCCGATGATTCTCCTGCGAGCGTTCATGTTGAACATCGCGGGAGTTGGATATGAAGACAGTAAAGAAAGCGACGACTCAGATCCTTGCAAATATCCGAGCAAATGGATGTGCATCCCTGCGGTTCTTGCCTTTGATACCAGTTCTTGGTTTGGTTGCCTGCGCACCTGTCGGGTTTGAACACATTCCTGAACAAGCAAACAGAGTCAGCGTGATCACGCCCATCATAGATGAGCCTTACGTCGATGTCGTAGACCCAGTGCCAACACCAGTGCCAACGCCGGTTCCTACGCCTGTACCGACGCCAGTGCCAACACCAGTGCCGACGCCGGTTCCTACGCCTGTACCAACACCAGTGCCAACACCTGTACCGACGCCGGTTCCTACGCCTGTGCCAACACCGGTTCCTACACCAGCGCCTGTCGCGCTTTCGAGTGGAGCTTGTGCTGCCGACTCGAGCACACGACTTTTGAGCTGTATGAATTGCGAAGTTCCACCCGTGGCTCCGTCGACACAGTTTTCTCGTAAGGGACAGGCTCTTCTCGATATTCTTACGCAAGCGTGTCAGGTAAGAAACGCGAGTGATCCAGCGGGTTATGTACCGCCCACACGTGCCGATCTTTTGCGTCGTCTCAATCGCTTGTCTCCGACGTTGTACCCAGATACTCCGATGACGTCGTATCAGACTTCGGTTATCGATGGTCTTACGAGTAATCCAACGCGTGTGCGTGATATGTTTGATGGCATCTACTATTCTGGTGTCACTCCAGAGTCGCGTGCCTTTGAGACGTATTTCGGTATCGAGATCATCGAAGCTCGCTACGCATTCTGCTATAATTCAAACGGCGAAGGAGCATCTGTGACGTTCAGCCGCACAGGCGGTGGACCGTTGCAATCAAAAGAGTACGTGGACTGCTTGTACACGCCAGCTTGGTACTCGTGTCGAGAGCGAGCTGAATATGTCGAAGCGAATACGTACCGAAGTCAGCTTCGCAATGCGATGACTCAGTCTCTGGTGTCGCCTTATGTCCCACCGGCTGCGGAAGTTCAAAAAACTTGTTCGTGGGAAAAGTTTGTGGGTCCAAATGACAATCGTGCGACGGCACAGATCAACAACTGGTTGTCGCAAGGTTTCACTATCGGAGCTGAGATCGAAAGCCTTCGTATGTGTTCGGCGGTGACAGCGCCACTTTCTGGTGTCACGGGACAAGTGACGCTGGCAGCATATCGTTGCCGTTAAAAAAATGGGGCTCTAAAAGTGAGCCCCAGAATTCTAGGATCATTTCGGTGTAAACAAAGCAGAGCAGCTGGCGCCTCCGGCTGCTCCTTTTGTTTGAGCAGACGGCGGACCGCGGAGGGTCGTTTCTGCTTTCGCAACGGCACGGCGGTTTCGTACGGATTCCACGAGTTCCGCGATCAGTGGTACGGCAAGTAGCGCCGGTAGGAACGGTGCCGCTGTCGCAGCTGCATGCCCAATAGCCTGCGAAATAGGATGCGCCCCGATGCCTGTAATCATACGACTGAAGCCTTGTACGACATCCGCGTTGTACATGACCCAAGGAATGGAGCCTGCGAACGTGACCCATGCGTACGGAAGCCCATAGACGGTTTTCGAGAAAAGACCGCCCATCGGTTCCCAACCTTGCTGGCGGAACGCACGATTGAGCCATTGGCTCGGAATCATGATCAGAGGATTCAGGGATACGGCAAATAGATAGGTGACGAAGGCGAAGTTCACGCCCCAGAAGTAACCCAGCCAGAGCCATCCGACGGTGGCCGCTGGAACGATCGACTTTAGGTTACGCGTATTCGCGAACCATGTATCCCAAGCAAGTGGAATATTGCGATCCACCTTGGCTTTCAACCCAGATCGATGGCTCGACTCATCATCAAAGAGAGAGTCGAAACCGCGCAGGAAGAAGCGTGAAAGCCCTGGGATAACGCCGCTTTGACGAAGGTAGTTTGTTTGGCGCAAGCGCTGCGTAAACCCTGGTTGAAGAGGGGACCGCGCAGGAACCATTCGTTGATCAACCATCGCCAATTTGTAGATAGAGACGTAGTTCTTTCCGAGAGTCCAGAGTTCGATTTTCGTTCGTTCTGTTTGGTCGAGTTTCTCCAGGTAACGAGCGAGCTCGGGCTGTTTGAGCTCCGACAATGTTTCGGCAAACGCGCGCACGAGGACTGTATCGAGAACTCGCTGTTCCGATTCGTTTGCGGCGTTCGGATGGATTGCCATCTCTTTCGCGTAAGCCTCGGCGTACAATCTCTGGAATCGATCGTCCGGCACGTTTGCCGTGCTTTGCAAAGACTCGATATTGAACTTATCAGCGGCATTGCGATAAATGCGTCGATGCTGACGCTCTTCGTACCAACCAAGCTTCGGATGCTTGTAGTTTTCGATTTGAGCTTCGCGTGTTTCTGCGGCCATTTTTTCGCGTAAGAACTGTTCGACAGTCAGGGCATATTCGCCTTTATACCGTTCGAAAACTTCCTGACGTGTCAGTTGAGTCGTGTTGAAACGGTTCGCGAGCTCGGTCTCGCCTTGTTCAATCATGCGCTTTGCGAAAAAGTCGCGTGGACTGTATTTTTCGATAAGCGTTTTCTCGGCGAATGCTTTTGCTTCCGCGATATTGGTTTTCACGAAATCAGGTGGAAGCGCCAATAAATGGCCGTCGGCCGTATAGTAATAGAAAAAGGCCTGGCGCATGCGTACAGCTGCGAGTCGTGCGCCTTCTGGATTCATGTTATGCCAGAGTTCGGGAACAACACGCACGGCGGCGTCGACTTCACCCGTGTAAGAGAGCAAGGCCAGCATCGAATTGACTTCGCGCATTTGTCGCCAGCTTTCGACGGGCTTGAGCGGGTTGAAGCGAAGCCAGCTGATTTTTTGACGAGCATCTTCAAGAATACGAAGAGCCTCGGTTTTATCCGCAGATGGATCTTTCGCAAGATCCGCACGCATGAGCGCAATCGCCTTGACGAGCGCGCTTTTAATGAGGGCTGGTCGTTGCTCGGCCGCCAACGTCAAGCGCTCGCCATCGAACGCTTTTTGATTCGCTTCTTTTGAAATATTCAAACCGAGCGCGCGCAAGACCGTTTTGTCGACCGTGTTGACGTCGAATTGGAAGTAAATGTTGTCGGGAATCCCCATATCGCGGAGACGCACGTTCATTGCATCTCGTACGAGTCCTTCGAGTTCCTCTTTTACTTTCGGGTTTTCGAGGTTCTTTCCGGCGCGTTTCAGCGCTTCCTCCGCTTCTTTGCGGAGAATCGGTTCAAGCTGAGCCTGTGTTTCTTGCGAATAGCTGGATGCACCGACAGAAAGCCATGCGATTCCATTGCGAACGATCTCGTTCACGATGAGCTGACGAGTTTCCACGTTTCCGGAGGAAAAAGATTCGTAAACTTTTTGTTCAAGTGACGGTGGCAGATGTGGCGCAATGGCTTCGGCGAGCATCGGATTTGTGTAAAGAAGCTGAATCGCGGCCGAGCCCGTATCGATGGTACCCATCCAAATCGCGCCAAGCATGAACGTTTTCGTGTTCACGGGGATGTTGCTATTCGTGCGTTTAGCCCAAAGGAACGTGTTCTCCATGACTTTATTCAAGAGGCGACTGTCGGCAGCCGACATCTCAGGGATGTAGCGATCCGCAAGACGTTGAATCGTGAGACCGGAGACGACGGTGGGCAGACTTTTCGCGAAACTCAGAACGCTTGCGAAGGTATCGAAGATCTCGACTGTTTCTCGGTATGAAGTGCGAGTGGCGGTTTTGATAGGAGTCGGAATGCGACTATTCAACGCCGCGAGATCCGCTTTGATCTCGGCCCGAACGTTTTCTGGAATTTTGCGAGTCAACCAGTTTGGTTGGCTTTCTTTAACGGCCTTAACGCTTTGGTCTGCTTCGGAAATCAAGCCACGAACATAATCAGTCGAGAGCGACTTTACGCCGGTTGCTCCGCTGCCGTGAGCCGAGAACTTTTCCGCCGCGAGGCGTGTGAGTTCTTCCGCATTGGCTGTTGCGAGGTCGGTCCGTGACTTCACTCCGGCGTCGTAGAGCGCTCTGATCACATGATCTTGATTGAACGCGAGCGAGTTCATGTTTCGAATATCAAGTGCGGCACGGCGGAATTTAAATTGTTCTTTTAAAATCGTGTACTTGAGGCCGATGGCCGTAACGAACATCCCGCCGAACGGAATAAGAAAGCGTTCGATACGCTCCCAGAGCTCCGGTCCGATGCCGATATCGGCATTCGCTTTTTTGACGCCGACGAGGTTTGCAAGGCTTTGAAACAAAGGAGACTTGAAGATCTCAAGATCTTTTAAAGACTTTAGGGAGAACGAACGGCCCGTATCGAGATCGAATCCCGTTGCTACAAGTCCGAACGCGTACGTGCTGCCGCGAGCTGGCAGGGCCGCTTTTGTGATTTCCGAAGAAAGCTTGGCAAGAACGGTTGCCGCACCGACGTCCTGTTGTTTTAGGGCGGCGGCCGAGAGTTGTGCGTACTGATGTCCAATACGTTCTTTGACCTGAGGGTTTTTAAGAGCGATCGCTGAACCCAGAGCGGAGTTCAAGCGGCTGATTTTTTCGGCCGTACGAATATCGCCAAGTTCGACAGGAATCCAGTTTCCAGCCCGGTTTTGGAGAGAAAGAACATCGAGATCCGCGAGTTCTTCGATTTCAATTTGCCCTTTCCAGCCATCGCCAGGAAGAGGGAAAAAGAAGACATGTGTCGGAAGATTGTTTTTCGCGGCCGTTAGCCACTCGCCGTAGTTGATGAAGAAAAGGCCCTGGGTCGCGTACTGACCTTCGGTCAATTTACCCGACGCCTCTTCGAGGAAGGTGGAACCTTCTTGGGCCGTCATGATCACGTACTCATCAGTGAAGAGAACGGGCTGAAGAGGTTTGTTGAGAACCAATGACTTTTGAGCGGCTGGCAAGCTGAGCGCAATCGACTGAGTGTCAATGACGGTGAACGATGGGTCGACGACGTCTGCGCGTGAGTGAAGCTTGGCCCACTTTTGACTGCGCAAGAAGAAGGGGTCTTGATCGACGGCGGAATCGGAACGGTTGACGGTGAACTCCGGAAGCATCGGAGACTGCGCGAATTGATCGAATACAGGATTCAGGCGCATACGTTCGATGACAGGAGCTGCGTAGTCGACGTAGGTCAGCTTGTTCGTGCGCGGTTTCGAGGCGACGTGAGCGTTGTTCGATTGGGTCGTTCCTGCGTAGGCTGTGTAGGGCAGGCCAAATCCGATTTGGAAAACAAGAACAACTGCGATCGCGCGGATAAGTGACATAAATCGAACCTTTTCTAAGCGTCTAAAAACTTCACTTCGAACAGAACAGAAAGGGTCGAACGAAGCATAAAATGTACCATTCTGGCACCATGCTGTATCGCATTAAGTATTTGTAATTACATGACAATTTACGATGCTGGTTTGGTGGTCACATATTGGGTGAAGAAGTTTTTTCCATAGATGCCATTGGACGGGTGCCAAGACGGTTCACGGTTGAGCTTCCTTGTTCGACTGAGTTCACTTTAAACTCAGATAAAATCGAAAGGGCGGCGATGCCAAAGATAGTGTCGATAGATGTGGCGATCTCTGAAATACGTTCAGGGCATCATGTGTTCATTCACTCGGCGGCGGCGACGCCGCAAGCGCTCGTGAAAGCGATGGTCGCTCGTGCGCATGAGCTTCGGGGAGTGAAAATATATTCGATTCACACCGAGGGCGATTGTTCGTACGCCCTTCCTGAGCACGAGGCGAGTTTCGAGGTTCATAGTTTTTTTAACGGCCATAACATTCGCGAAGCGCGCAAGGATGCACCGGGTGGAATAAACGCGTCGTTCGTTCCTATTTTTCTAAGCGAGGTTCCGCTGCTTTTTTATCGAGGCGCCGTGCCACTCGATGTCGCGTTGATTCAAGTGTCGCCACCAGATCGTCACGGGATGTGCAGCCTTGGACCTTCCGTAGATGTTTCGATTTCGGCCGTGCGAACAGCGAAAACGGTGATCGCACAAGTGAATCCGAAGATGCCGCGCACCTTTGGCGAGGCTCAAATAGAGTTCTCGGAAATCGACTTTGCCATCGAAGTGAACGAAGAACTCTATTTGAAAAAGCCAGCCGTATTGTCTGACAAAGAGCTTCAGATCGGCCGCAATGTCGCGAGTTTGATTGAAGACGGTTCGACGTTACAGACTGGAATCGGAGCCATTCCCGATGCGACTCTCAAGGCGCTCAATGGTCATAAGGACCTAGGTGTTCACACAGAGATGTTTTCGGACGGACTCATCGATCTTATGGAATCAGGTGCGATTACCAATCGTTTTAAACCGAGGTTGCCGGGAAAAGTGGTTTCGAGTTTCGTGATCGGTTCTCGCCGCGTTTACGATTTCATCGATGATAATCCGAACGTGATGCTGATGGATGCGGCCTATACGAACGATACGCAGAACATTCGGCAGAACCCAAAGATGATCGCGATCAACAGCGCTCTTGAGGTTGATTTGACGGGGCAGATTTGCGCCGACTCGATAGGAAGTCGCATCTACTCGGGAATCGGAGGTCAGATGGACTTCATGCGCGGTGCCGCGTTGTCTCTAGGAGGAAAGCCGATCATCGCTCTGCCCGCCCGTACGCCAAAGGGAATCGCGAAAATCGTTCCGTTCTTAAAACAAGGGGCCGGGGTTACGACAACGCGCGCGCATGTTCACTACGTGGTAACGGAGTACGGTATCGCGCCTCTGTTCGGAAAAACATTGCGAGAAAGAGCGAAAGCTCTGACATCCATCGCAGTGCCGGAAGATCGCGAAGAGTTGGAGAAAGCCGCGCACCAGTTGCTAGGAGCGTCGTACTAGGAGCGCCGTAAACTGGACCGTCTTTCGGTCGAGAAAACCCGTGAAAGTCTGAAACTGCCAGGTTTTCGGGTCAGAATGGTTATTCATGCTGACGTGTTTCGGATTTCATTTGAATCGAAGAAAGTCGCGGCGGACCGTGTTGGTTGCGGCGAGTGTTTTGATCGCGGTTCTTGGCTTGAGCCTTGAGGCGCACTCCAGTGTGACGGAACCTTTTCCGGATTTTCCGTATATGGAAAAGAAAATGCTCGAAGCGGGCATGGAACGAAGTTTCGTTGAACATGTGGTGCGCTCGTATGAGCCCAAGGGTTTGGGGCTAGTCGTTGAGCTCAACGTGCTCTTGTTTTTAAGGAAATCAGATTATCACGGCATACAAGTGACATCCGAAGGAGAGGCGGCCGTTCGCCAGTTTTCGAATCGTTATCGTACGGTGTTGGCGCGCGCAGAAAAAACGCACGGAGTTTCGCCACGAGTGATTTCGAGTTTACTTTGGATCGAGTCTCGTCACGGAAAAAACAAAGGGCGCTATCACGTACCCAGCGTTTACGCCCATCTTATTCAAGCCCCTCGCCCTGAAATGCGCGAATATTTATTGAGTCGTACCGGCCGCTACACGCCGGATGCGATTTCCGAAGCGCAGCGCCAACGCATTTTAGATCGGACTGGGCAAAAAGCGGAATGGGCCATGACGGAATTAAAAGCTCTCGAAAAAGTTCATAAATGGAAATGGACGTTGGGGAGCGAGCTGCGCGGGTCGTTCTCGGGTGCGTTTGGCATTCCGCAGTTTATTCCATCTAGCTATGTTCGTTGGGCGAGGTCTATCAATCATCCGGCTCAACCGAATCTTTCGAGCCCCGCGGATGCCATTATGAGCGTCGCATACTACCTTAAGGATCACGGTTGGAAGGCGGACGCTCCGGAGACGCATGTCGAAGCGCTCATGAAGTATAACAACAGTCGTGACTACGCCAATGCGATTCTCGCCCTGGCGGAACGAGTGGAAGTACGGCGAGCGGCGTCGGAGACCAAGGCCAAAACCGGCGTGAAAAAGAAAAAGAATGACAGCTCGGTGAGAAGTCGTTCGAACTAAGAGAATGCGAACGGATTTTTTCTTCTTCATTAAAGCCTCAAGTGAAGACTTTGAGCTTGATCGAGAGAAGTACGCTCATCTCGATGTTTATCAAACATCGCGCTTCGCGTTCATTACAAATGAATCGATTGCGGAGCAGGGAACGGTTCGCGTGCGGTCCGGCTCCGAGACCGGTCAAATCACGATTGAAATCGGGTCGAAATCACTGTTCTCACGGTCGCAGCCGGCTTGCTTGATGGTTTGGGACAGCGAGACTTCCACGTTGTCAGTTGAGCTCGATGAATTGGGTTTGTTTAACGCGTTTTACTGTCGGACACAGAAAGCCGTTTTTGTTTCAAATCGCTCGCACTTGTTGGAGCGTGTTCTTGAAGAGAAGGCGGTTTCAAGCGAGGCGGTAAGATTTTTTCTGCTCGCGGGCTTTTTGCCTCCGGATAAAACGTTTTGGCGCGATATTCGGCGCGTGAACGGGAAAAGTCTTTGGTCTCTCGGAGCGAATCAGGAGCAGCATACGGCGTCGCGATGGGCGCAGTATGCGCGTGAGTCGACGTTGCGAGTTTCAGAGCGCGATGTTCTAGATGCATTGAAAGCGGATATTCAATTGATCGAAGAAGAGGTCGCACCGCAGACGATAAGAATCAGTGGCGGGAGCGACAGTCGGATCGTCTCGCAGCTATGGAAAACGATTTCCTCGGGACGGGAGATCACGGCCGAAACCGTGCAGTCGCCATGGATGACTCGGGGAACAGATCTAGATGTGAATTTGGCCGAGGCCTGGGCGAGGCACTTAGGCATTCCGTATCGTGTACTGACCCCGGATGCGGCCGAGTTCGCGTTCTTTATGAATCAGGCATGCCGTCCGTATCTTTCCGGTTTGTGGGGTGGCGAATTTCTAGGTGGTGAATTTTTGCGGGTCGTTCCGTCGCAGCCGGACGAATGGAGACGCCGAGCTCAGGACATGCGGATTGCGATCGAGTTTTCCGATGATTGGCTGGAGCGTGTTGAAAGCTCCGAACGAGAGTGGTTTGCGGAGTGTGCGAGTCTGTTTTTACACTCTTCGAGAACGACGATATATGGAAGCCAGGTGAACTCATGGGCCGACCCGGTATCATTGACATTTCAGACTGTGAGCCCATTTGCCGGGCCGAATTTTTTGAAGGTATTTTTGCGTACAACACGCGAAGAACTCGATGAGTACCGCATGTACGAGAAAGTTTTTCGAGCCATCGGAGGCGAACTCGCGGGGTTTCCTCTTTCTTCAGTTTTTGTCGACTATCTTGAGGATCGAAGTTCGGTGAGCCCGTTTGATCTGGCTTCACGGCTTCGGGCGTCCGCGGAGTGGGGAGTCGATCCTAAGTCGTGTCGTCCCAGGCCGGCCGGAGGACCAGGGCGCGGCCACGGCGTATCGCCCAAAGAGCGACTATGTCGGGATAACGAGGAATATGCCTATGGGCTCTCGGCCTACAGTATCGAGGCTCTCTGGGGCGACACGAGGACGCGAACCAATGTCATGGCTCTGCAGTCTTGGATGAGGCGTCTAAGGCCGGATATGTAGGAACGTCGAGATTATGTCTTGAGGTCGTTTCGTGTCTCATGAAGAGGCGAATATGAGCCGATAGCGAGGCTATGATTAAACAACTCGGATTCATACTTATCAGCCTTATGATCGTTCCATCTGCGCACGCTCAGTTGAGTGGTATTCCGCGACTTCCGTCGTCCGGAGGATACGGCTTGCAGGGAAGTGCCGGTTCGGGGTTTGTTGACTACACCATTCGCTCACCTAACGGTGATTTTAGAATGGATCGTGGGATCTATGTTTCCGGCTCGATTGAGCGTGGATTTAATTTCATGCATCTGTATCTGACTCTTGGCCTAAGCTACATGACGGCCGAAGGGCGCGCGAACTATCGCTACACGAACTTGTCGACGAGCAATTCGTATTCGGCCGACGATGTCGAGTTTCGTTCAAACGTTTTGGATTTAAGTCTCGGGTTGAAACTAAAAATCATCGACAACTACTGGTTCCGTCCTTACGTGGAGGGCGGCGGTATTGGCGGCTTTCACCAGATCAACTATATCTCAAAAGGCGGCGAGCTCGCTGCGCAGGGGCCAGATTCGAAATCAAAGGATATCGTGATGGGCTCCGGATACTACGCCGAAGGCGGTATCGAGGCGATGTTCTCGGATAGATTCGGCGTGAAGCTCGCGGCCCGAAAATCGTACTACGAGACCAAGTCCCTTGAAACACTTGGCGGGCAGTCCTTGGATTTCGCGGCCGAGACGTACTATTTCGCGCTACTATTCGGTTTCTGATTCAGTCGATCTTTACCTAAGCCGTATCGTCTGAGTGATCGACGATGTGAGATCCCTATGAAGGCGCAGTTCGATTGAGTGTTCTTCCGTTATCAAATTGAAATCGAGCCCTAAGCAGAAGACTTTGACCCACAGGCTGAAGCCGACGACATTGACGGGGCGTGTACTCAATGAGCCGAGCGGGAAGAACGCGCCGTTTGAGATCTCAAACCCGGTTATTGATGCATTCGGGTTCGAACACGACAGTTGCTCGAGGATCTGCGATGTAATTCGGTTGCCGCCGGATGAAAGCCAACCAAATTGGATTTCGGACCGTTTCACCGCGTAGGCTGAGTTCGTGTACGAGAATCGATATGATATGAGCGATATCAAGGCGAGGCATGCCGTGCTCGTTGTATAGCATGTCGAGATTCACGTAGATGGGGACACGAGGAGATAGGCCTGTTTTGGCGATGCGATGCTGTTCGTTGGGGCTCGTTTCGAAGAACGTCGTACCTTTGTTCCGGTTGCCGATCCACGGAACAGTCGTACGGTTTGGTCGGAAGAGAATTCGATTCTTATTCGTTTCGTTCCCGCGCACGATGTGGACGATCTTCCTTGCGATTTCTTGTTCCTTAGGTGTCAGTTCGCATAGATTGCTGCGCACGCAGGAGTTTAGGAGCGTCGGAATAATTGAGTAGGCGTATTGGAAATTGTTTTCAGAAAGGCCGGCGCCGTTGCCGACAACGCTGCCGTTGCCGAATGCGGATTGCGCGAACAAGACAATGAGAATTGCCGAAAGTTTAGTTTTCATGAGCGCATCCCTGTGAGGTGTGTTCAAAGAATTGAACATTGAGCTGGTAAATCTCATTCGAATCATGCGTACCGAATTCGCTATGGAATTCTTTGATGAAGTCCAAAAGACGTCGTTTGGCCGCCGGCATGTTTTTCGAATCAAATTGAAGGGCCAAGGAGTTGAACTGCCTTCGTTCAATGGGCTGTTCTTCCAAAGCTTCAATGGCTCTGCTGAGCATGCCGTGATGGTTGGCGCGAATCGCCTCAGATGAAATCTCGTGTGTTGTTTCCGTGCTTTCGACGGTTTGCCGCAACTTGTTTGAAACCGGATCGCGGCAAATCATGCCGGATCGTTCGAGCAGCTCAAGGGCGTAGGTGGCCTGCTTCGGGGTTATCTTTTTTCGCAGCTGACGGCTGATACGGCTGGAGTCTTCAATGAAGTCACCGGTTGCGACAAGAAGTTTGACGACGAGCACATACCAATCGCGCACGAGATGATGTCCTGTGAGATCGATTTTCTTGTACTGACTGAGGCTGTTGAATCTTGTCGCGAGATTAAAGG
Source organism: Bdellovibrionales bacterium (assembly GCA_034002335.1). Lineage (GTDB taxonomy): Bacteria > Bdellovibrionota > Bdellovibrionia > Bdellovibrionales > JAMPXM01. The sequence continues at coordinate 21,863 of JAVFAU010000003.1, forward strand.
TAGGCAGTCCTTTGCGCTGTCGTCGTTCGATTTCGACGTTGAGTCGAATGCGCTCGCGCTCGGAACCGCCTGTTTTCCATTCCTGAATAAGTGATTCGAGAAGAGACGACGATGGATGTCGATTGGATTTGGCGACCATCGATAGCGTACTCGGTGAGCTGTAGCCGAGCTTCAGCGCGAGCTCCTGTAGAGTTTGGATCTTTTTGCCGTTTTGGTCTGTCGAGCCTTCCTTCAGATTGTAGTCGAAGAAGTCCTGGAAGTTATCGAAC
>JAVFAU010000004.1:0-19049 GCA_034002335.1 Bdellovibrionales bacterium
GACCGAAACCCCTTACCGCCCTTGAATAAATCGTCGTAGAGCAGGTTGAGTTTGGGCAAATAAGCCGGAAAATCGCTCGAGCTGTAGATCTTGATTGAGTTCATATATTGCGACTCATGTTGCACCGCATTCTTCGGAAGTCAAATGGACCGACGACCTAATGACAGCACGCCCCATCAATTATGACGAGTCGACCGAGAAGCGCTTTGTCGTAAGCCAGGTCGAACTGATAGAACAGATGCTTCATGGAGTCTGACAGTCGTCCCCCACATCACCACCGCCACTTATCAACAGTCCTCGATAACGCAGATCCGGTGCCCTCACGCAGCATCTGGGATGACTCGTCGATCCGAGTGGTTTTACTCGCCATTCTCGGCAATGCCCTCGTCACAGTCGCGAAGTTTTTAGGATGGCTCATCAGCCGCAGCCCATCGATGCTTGCCGAAAGCATTCACTCGCTCGCGGACACGTGTAATCAAATTTTGCTTCTGATCGGAATCCGTCATGGTTCCGGACGAGCGACCAAAGAGTTTCCGTTCGGCAAAGGGCGGGCTCGCTACATCTGGAACCTGATCAGCGCGGTCGGAATTTTCTTTCTCGGCTTCGGGTTCACGACCATGCACGGAATCGAAACCCTTCTTTCCTCGCAGCCAACGGACCCCGTCAACACGAGCCTTTACCCGATCATCATCTTGCTGCTTTCACTGTGCATCGAGGGTTACACCTGGGTCATCGCCATTCGCTCCGTCAACGAAGCCCGCGGCAACATGAAGCTCTGGGATTTCATTCGCCACGGCGACGATCCGACGGGGGTCGCCGTTTTGCTTGAAGATTCGATCGCCGTGCTTGGCGTCCTGACGGCCTTCATTGGGATCTCGATTTCTCAATGGATCGGTTCACCGATTCCCGACGCTATCGCGTCGATCGTCATCGGGGCACTCCTGGGCATCATGGCCGTCACGCTCGCAATGGCCAACGGACGCATTTTGATGGGCGCATCGATGGGCGAAGAGCGAGAGCTCGAAATCCGCGAATACCTGGAATCACTCCCCGCCATCGAACGCGTCACCAGCCTCAAAACCGCCGTCATGGCTCCGGGCAACGTGCGTCTCGCGGCGGAAATCGAGTTTCACGGCGCCACGTTCATCGATCGCCACGTCATCGAACGCGATGCCGAACGCATTCGAGAGGGCGAAGACCCGACTCCTGTTTTGTTCGATACAGCCGAGCGCATGGTTCGAGTCATGGGCCGCGAGATCAACCGCCTCGAAGCTGAAATTCGCAAACAGTTTCCTGAAATCACCTATATCGACCTCGAAGTAAACTAATGAACCTCACGCCTTACTTTCTCACGCTTGGAGCAACTCTCAGTTTTTCAAGCGCGAGCTTGGTTTTCGCCAAATTCTCGCGATCCGTTTCTGTGATTTGGATGAATACGGCAAAGGCCTTCGTCGCCTTTTGCCTGCTCACGGTTCAGTGTACGCTTCTCGCTCTTTGGGCCGACGTCTGGCAACCGCCTTCGTGGTTGTCCGCGGGAACGCTCTTCGCATCGGGCGCGCTCGGGCTTGGCATTGGCGATCTTTTTTTATTGGGAGCCTTCGTTCACATCGGCGTCTCGCGCACGCTGATGCTTTACGGTTTTCAACCGTTGATCTTGGTATTCGCGGGAGCGGCTTTTTTTGGCCAAACATTCGAGCCGCATCGCTGGATCGCCATCGTCTTTCTCATCGCATGTCTTTTGATCTTCAGCCTTGAGCGCTATCGCGAAACGAAGTCCTGGCAGTTTCAAGGGCTGCTCATGGCTTTGATCGGCGTCACACTCGACTCAAGCGGTGTCCTCATGACTCGTTTCGCATTCGAACAAAGTCCGCACACAGCCCCGCTTGAAGGCCATCTCATTCGCTGCGCCGGAGCCCTGACCTGCTACGCACTCGTCGCCGCATTTCTTCATCTGCGCCGACGCCTTAAGGGCTCGCTCGACCGAACTCCCGTCATCGGGCTATTCTCTCGTTTCCGCGCACTCACCGGGCGTGAAAAGGGACTCATTCTGCTCGGATGCTTTGGAGGAACCTATCTTTCGCTTTCACTTTATTTGACGGCGATTCAAACCGGACACCTCGCCTCGATCTCGGCGATCGCGATCACGGGACCGATGTTCGCTGCATTTCTCGAAACCGTAATCCAAAAAAAACGCCCCAGTCGTTATCTCTTGCTCGCGCTGGCGTGTTTCATCGGCGGATTTTCGGTTCTCGTTTTCACTTAAGAACCGAAATTAAAACCGCGAGGCGAGTTCGCCAAATATCTGTGCGATCCGCTCGCGATCCGCTTTGACCTGCGCATCCCACGAATCGGGGTTCCCCTTCCATCTCAACCAACGAAAGGCATCGGAGATACTCGATGGGTTCGGCGGTTTTCCGTACGCAAGCAGATAGAAGAACAGGGCCCTCACATCTTGATCATCGTCAAAACCAGACGCCTCTTTAAGGACGCGATGGAACAAAAAGAACGCGCGGTCCGCTTCGACGACCGTCAAAATTCCGTCGCCGTTCATGTCCCAGCGAGTGTAAAGAGCTTCCATGTAGTGATGAACCGAAACCGCACGATTCATTTCGCCGCGACTCAATGGTCCTTTCGGGTTCGTCGGCTGTCGCGAGGCCTTCTCGAGATTGTCGAAAAACTTATCCCACGCCGAAGAACTGAACCGAGCGACCGTCTGCAACCAGCCCGGGATGTCCGCAAAAAAGGACTGATATCCCGTTCGCAGTCGCTCGCGCCAACACGACGCCGTGATCAAAGGAAAGCCTGATGAGTTCATGCCTTGATGCGCGCAGTTCAGCCCGACGTCATCTTGAATACGGTCGGCGATCAGGCCCGAGGCAAACTGGAAAACGAAAAGATCCGTGGCTTCGTGGTACCCAAGGCGGCTATCCGCATTGGCTGAAAAGAGGAACGTGTTGGAAATCGTGAAAGCCGTCTTCCAAATATCGTCGTCCTTCTCGTCCAAAAAACCCAGATCCGTGGCGATCGGTCGATAGTCTTTAAAGACCTCACCGAACTGCTCAAGAGTGATCCCTTCCATATGTAGGGCCTCTGGATTGGCGACATAGCCGTATCCGACCGTTCGCACGATTTGCTGTTTCCAATTCAAGTTCGAAAACGAATCGTGATCGTACGTGATCTGAGAAGCTTTCTCGAAAGCCAACGATCCATTCTCACGCGTACTGGGTGGAAGCGCGCGTTCAAAAATCGACTTCAGGTCGGACCACGCTTCCGTGTGAGTCGCCTTGTAGCCAGCCCACAGCTCTCTCACCAAACGAAGCGGCTTCGCTTTGCCCGCGTACTCGGGATAGCGAACATCCGCATCCGCTTCGAGCTTCTCCCAGATTTCCTGCATTTCAACCCACGAGAGAACGGCATCCGTCAAACGCTTGAGATTCGCTTCGGTCAACCCGCCTTGTCGAGGGCGAGAACCACGAATCGACATCAGATCGCGCGGATCCAAAAGTCCAGCCCCTGGATCTGTGACAATCGGATTCAGCGCCTTTTCAAGAATCGCCTCAAGAGAGTCGGCAATCGTTTGTCCACGAACGGGCAGATCGAGCTCCAAAGAATCGATGCGCACGAAGACGTCTTTAAGCAAATCGTAATCAACGCGTTCACCACCGGGCTTTGCCGCGATCGCGCTCTTTAAGATGTTCGAAACGGTCTGAACGCCGAGGCCCACTTGTTTGAGACCGTTTCCACGCATCAGGTCGCGATCCTGCATGCCGTACTTGAATCGAAGGAATAAACCGTAGATACGCCCGGCATGGCCAAACAACAAACGCCATTCCCTCGGATCGATCGTCATTCCATCGGGACGAATCAAAAACGCTTTCACGGCGGCAACAAGCCCCATCTGCCGAGCAAACCAGTCTGGCCCTTCCCAGCTCGAACGCCCTGAATAGAAACCCTGCAACTCGAAAAGCATCGTCTTCAGATGCTCGAGTCCGTAGGGCTGCTGCGTCTCATGAAGCAAGCGACCGAAAACATCGGCCGTCAAAACGAAGTCCGAAATAACACGTTCAAGTTCGCCGGGCTCGACATCTTGAGCCGCTTTATCGAGACTCAAAACCGTGATGTGAGGGCGAAGCCTCTGCGTTTCGACACGCATGACCTCAAGAATCTCGATCAGCTTTTCGATTTCCGACTTCTTAAGATGCGTTAGCGAGCCACCCAAAAAAGCCCGCTTCACCTGCATGGCTTCAAGTAGCAGCGTATCGCTGATTTTGAGGCCGTCTAAAAGATGCTCCTCCAGGAAGAGGCGAAGCTCTTTGGCCGAAAACGTCTGAGCTTCGGCGGCCCCTCGGCCATGCTGCGCGAACATATCAAACGCGCTTGAAAAACACGTGTAGGCCGCATCGACTTCCACGATGCTGGCCGCACCTTGAAAGTATCGTTCAATCGAATCCAAACTCTGTGAAAAGCAATCCTCGGTTGGGCCGGACAGCTTCATCGGCGGCTTTTCGGTTGCATCTTGCATATTGAGCTGACATCCCGTCAGCACGACAAGCACCGCCCACAAACCGGCTAGAGAAACAGAAACACATCGAATAGCGCTAAAACGTACAAAGCCAAGCAAACGCATACCCCTCAGTCTGCGAACCCAATGATCGGCTGACGCTTAGACCCCTCTAACGTCAGTCGTTCGGCCGTAACGGTATAGCTCCCGCCCCTCTTTTGTAAATCCATACGCCGCTTCGTGTCTGATGAGTTTTCTGACTGAGTTTTCCCACCTGATTTACGAACTGCCTCATTCTTCGATTGCGACCCGTTACACACCTCGCTATCGTACCGATATGACTGAGAATTCGAAGGCCGAGAAAAATATCAGCCCCTCTACTGAGCAAGCCGAACAACATGACACTGCCAGCCAAGGGCCGACGCTTTTTATCCGCATGGATCGCATCGGAGACCTTGTTCTCACGCTGCCTGCCGATAGCCTCTGTTCTGTTTCAGATGATTCTTCGAGCGTCGTCAGTCCGGTCGACTGGTGGATCGCGCCCAATCTCGGTTTCATCGCGGATCACTCCGTTCCTCGCCGTCGTGTGCGCGAAATCAAATTAAAAATCGACCGCCGTGAGTTCAAACAACTCTTGCGAGAACTCAAAGCGCGCTCGTACCAAACCGCCGTCGTGTTTCACGCCCCTTGGTGGGTCAGTCCGCTTCTTTGGCTCGCACGCATTCCAAACCGGGTTGGCGTCAAGTCCCAGTGGCATTCGTTTTTATTCCTCAACAAAAGCGTTCGCCAAAAACGAAGCCTCGCGGAGATGAGCGAGTTCGCCTACAACATGCGGCTAGTCGAAGAAGGATTGGGACGCACTCCCGAATCTTCCGAGTACAAACCCCTCACGCTTGCCGTGAACCCAACATGGCAAGCCGAAACTCTTGGCGACCACGAGCTCGAAAAAAACCGTTACTCCGTGGTCCACCCCGGCATGGGCGGCTCCGCGCAAAACTGGCCGACCTCTCACTACATCACATGGCTGCAAGAAGCTTCACGCAGTGAAAAAATCGTCATCACCGGAACCGCAACGGATCAGGCGCAATTGGAACCGATTCGAGAGGCGCTCGCCGGAGTGAAGAACGTCACTTGGCTCGACGGCAAACTCTCAGGCCCTCAACTCTTGCACGTGCTCGAAGGCGCGAGATGCATACTCGCGCCAAGTACAGGCGTTGCCCACTTGGCGGCGTCACTCAAACGCCCTGTGATTGGTCTTTACAGCCGCGTACGTGTTCAAAGCCCGAAGCGCTGGGCTCCTCAGGGCGAAAAAGTTCATGTGCTCGTGCCCGAAGGCGAGTTCGTAGAAAAGAAGCCGGGCAAAGGAAACCCCGGCGATCAAATGGACCAGATCAGCATCGATGCCGTTCGCGCGCTCTGGAAATAACTCGAAGATTTAAGGCGTCGCGCTCGGCGCGGCCTCGGTCTGCAAGCTCATCTGCTCGCGACGCTCACCAAACGGAGCGGGGCGATCGGCGAAGTACGCGTTCTGAATCGCATGCCACGATTTTTCAGCCAGCTCGGTGCGAATGCGGTCTTTCGCGTTCACCGGCTGACTTGAAATCGGCTCCAAAAACTCGAGCCGCACTTTCACCTTCTTAAAGGTGAGAAGCCCCAAGAAGTGATCCGCAAACGTCATGTCACCGTACCAGCAAACCTTGTCGGCGTTCGCTTTCGTGAACGGCTCGCCGTCGATCTCCATGTACTTCAACGCGACCGGAACAACGTCTCGGCCCGCATCCACCGCGCTCATGAGGAGTGATTTTTTAAAAGGCAAAAGCTTCTGCCCGTCAGTCGAAGTCCCCTCGGGGTAAATAACGATGTTGAACCCCGAACGAAGCGTTTCGCTCATCACCGAAAGGTCTTGATCCACGCGCTGACGACTGCGACGTTCAACAAAAATGCTGCCGCCCATTTCCGCGAGTGTTCCCAAAAAGAAAACTTCGCCCATGTCGACGCTCGTCACGAAAACACTCGGGAGCTTCGAACTGAAGATCATCACATCCAGGTAGCTCATGTGATTTGAAACGAAGAGATAGTTCTTGTTCTTAAGGTCGAGGTTTTCAAGACCCACGCATTCGATCTCAAAGCGCATCGCCGCAAGAGCTCGTTGGCACCAACGCGAAACGTTTTCGACATAAAAGCGCAAACGGTCTTCACGATCGCGAATCAGGACTTTGCCGGCGGACGCCTGGGTCATGTAACCCGCGATGTACGAGACGACTTCCGCTCCACGCGCTGTCGATCCAAGCTTGGCCATCCACGACCCCATAGCACCACTCGCCATCTCGGCCTCTCTATTCTTTTTCTTGTTCCGTTTTATAACGGCGCTTGTAAGCTTCATCGAGCTGTTCCGTACGAATCATGATCAGATAGTCGATACAGAAAAAGTCCTTATCAAGGGCCGGTTCACCGTAGGCCTTGAATCCCATCTTCAAATACGAAGCAAACAACGGTGGGACCATTTTCTCGACGGCCTCTTCGTTGTACTCAAACGGATTTTTCTCGATGTACTCAAGAACCTGATCCAGATTCTTCACCTTGTATTTCTTGGTCGGCTCAACTCCGAATTCGCGAGTCAGCGCGCCTTTTTTCTCGAGGTGATGCGTGATCAAACCGATTTCCATCGGGTCCATCGTTTTCACGCTCGCGCAACCGAGCATGATGTTGGCGCCGGACTTTTGAAGATACTCCGAAATCCCGCGCCACAAGAGCGCGATAACCACGCCCGTGCGAAACTCTTTCGCGATCGCCGCGCGGCCCAACTCAAGGATAACGCCCGGCATGTCGAGAATACGGTCGAAGTGAAACTCGGCTTCCGAGTAGAACTCGTCCGAGAACTCGCTCGAGTTCAACCGATACGTCCCGACGATGCGGCCAATGCGATTGTCGCGAATGATCAGATGGTCGCAAATGAAGTCCATCTTATCGACGTCGACGCCCACCGCGCGTGTCGTATTCATGTACTCACGATTGAATACCTCGAAACGGAGACGCAAAACCTCCTCAAGTTCCGCGCCGTTTTCGACGGTCTTCACCGTGAAGTGGCCTTTTTGAAAATCGATTTTAATCTTGGGTTCGAATTGATGGATCTTGAAACGATGAAGCTTCAACTGAGCATCGAGCGACTGAATCGCCTCTTTCATCGTTCCGATTTTGGTTAGAACCTGCGTCGCCATCGTGCCTGTGACCTTGCTGGCTACTTTAGCCGTCACATTCTTTGTCTTCGTCGTGGCAACTTTTGCCGCGGCTTTCAGCCGGCGTCTCTTGCTCGGCTTCACGCCGATGCTTTTTCCAGCCGACGACTCGGCCGCACCAGAGCCCGACGCTCCCACTCGCGCAGCTCCCCGAATTTTCTTTTTTATGGCGCTGCGAATTCTGCCTTTAGCCACTCGAACCCCTCAAATAACTGTTTCTCAATACTTCCTATAACTTTCTCGCCATTCTGCGCAACGACCGCTCGCATCTTCGATGGTGGAAATCGCTCCTACGCAGCGCCGCAGTATTCAATTTCGTGATCTTTTCATACCTGAGTTCGATCTCAGACGTTTCATCTTGAGGCAGATCAACTCGACTCTCCTTTTTTTCATCATCCCGATATGGGTTGGGACCGATACGAATGAGGGTCGACACGGAAAGCCGGCTACCGGCATCGCCCCCGGCCCGAACCAGAGCCTGACTAGAACCTTAAAAGAGGAGCCGCTTTATGTCTGCCGAACTACTCTTGCTTCTTGGCGCTCTCGCCGTGGGGATCGTACTCATGTACAACTCCCTCATCGCAAAGAAAAATGAGATCGAAAACGCGCTCGGCGGTGTCCACACCTACCTCAAAAAGCGGGCGGACTTGATTCCAAATCTCGTCGCGACCATTCAACAGTTCACGCAACATGAGAGCAAACTTCTCACGGAACTCACAGCCGCGCGAACAGCTTCGGCCAAAGCAAATAGCGATTCGATCACAGAGGTCGACTCGATGATGTCAAAAGCGTTCGCCCACGTCACAGCCGTCGCCGAAAATTACCCGGAATTGAAATCAAGCCAGAACTTTCTAGGCCTTCAAGCCTCACTCAACGAAATTGAAGGCCAGCTTTCCGCGGCCCGCAGAACATACAACGCCGCCGTGGTTCGCTACAATACGGCCATCGAGTCGATTCCAACCGTCATCATCGCATCGGCGCTTGGCTATCAACGCAAGCCTGTGTTTCAAGTCACGGCACAAGAAGCCCAGACGCCCAACATCGCAAACCTATTTGGCAAAGCGGGTTAAGAATCAATGGCGACGCTCGAAGAACTCACCGCACGCCTTCGGTCTCTCGATGCGTACTGCCACGAGCATTTGTGGCCGGAGGTGGAATCCTTTGAAAGCCAAACACGCGTCAACTACGAGCCCTTTAAGAGGCGCTTAAAGTCGGCCCTTCCATGGCTCGCCGGCGGTTGGCTCTGGGGGGTGTTTCTTCCGAACAGCATCGCTCGCTCCTCAAGCCTTCCCAATATCATCCTTCAGCATCTCAGCCTCGTCGCGATAGGAATCGGAGTCGTTTTACTTGCGCCCGAGTTCATAAAGCTCTCGCAACAGTTGAGAGACCGCTTCAAAGCAAGGCGAGCCCTGCAGAATAAAATCAAAGAACGTGCACTCGCCTACTTCGACCCGAAGCTCAAGTTCGAACCTCAGGTCGCGTTCCCTCAAGGCCTCTACACGCTCTGCGGGCTCTTTCCTGAGAAATACGACGAGGCCTCGGCCGACGAAAGAATCTCGAGCGTCCTTGGTGAAACAAAATACGAGATGACCGAAATCGCGACCTACAGGCGCGAAACCAGAACCAACGGCAAGGGACAAGTCGAAGTTCGCATGGTTCCCGTTTTCAAAGGCCTTCTCGTTCGCGCCGACTTCAACAAGAACTTCGGAAGCTTCACAACGGTTCGCACCGATCAGCTGGAACGACGCCTCGGCGGCATCGGTCGCACGCTGCAAAACCTGTTGCCGACGCAAGGCTTAGGAACGGGCGGCAGAGCCCCGGGAATGAAGCTCGTGGAACTCGAAAACGCGGAATTCGAAGAGCGATTCAAAGTCGCGTCCACGGATCCAATCGAGGCACGTTACATTCTAACGCCGTCGTTCATGGAATCCGTCTTGAGCGTTCAAAGAAAATACCCCGGCATTCAACTCTCGTTTCGAGCCGGTGACATCGTCATCGCGGTTCCTCATCCGCATGATTTCATGAATAACTCGCTTGATTTGCGCAATTTAACCGAAGCCGTTCGCAAAATGCTCGAAGAGCTGCACACGGCTTTGTCGCTTCTTGAAGACCTTAAACTCAACGATCGAATTTGGAACAAAAGGGCGGGTGCTTGATGAAAGCCACACTTAAATTGCTCGGAGTGATCGCGATTCTCGCCTTCACGTGTCTCGGTCTTCTTTCCGTTTTCGAAATCATCCCCTACGAAACCTTGTCGGCAAGTGTGGGAAAAGTCGTGCTCGGTCTCGGCGTACTCGGCTTAGGCGCGGCGGCTCTCAGCCTTCTTGGCGGAGGAACCCGCAAATCTTCCAACGGAAGCGGCACGGAACCGCCCCCCGTGCTCTAAGCACCTCACTTATCGGAGAATGAATCCACGATCAGCGTACCCGATGTTTTTCCGACGGCGGCGTTGTTGCGCACGCCGACGGCGTCGCCCGCAACAGCTTCACCCAGATAGTCGTTATCGAAATCAATCGTGACGCAAATGGAATAAAAGCCCGTAGGAATTTCTCTGATCGGCAAACCACCCGACGAGGAAAATGAACTGACGGTTCCACGACAACCCGACGTCGGATTGCAAGTGATCGTGGCACTTGCCCCTGCGGCTTCGCCGAACGCCGGACTGTTGCAGCCCGATGTCGTGTAAACAAGAAAAACTCGTCCCTGCGTGTGACTTGCGTCCTTGCAGAAGTTTGATCGGCATTCGATTTGAACAGGAGGAATCGAAACAGTCTCGCCGTCACCCGCCAACTCGGCACAACCGACGACTCCAACCAAGGCTAAGCCCGTCAGCAAAGTCGAAATCAGTCGCAGGAAAATCCGTTTATGAGATCGAAAGTCATTCGCCATAAAGACTCCTCTTGAACCTCTTCAGATTATCACGCCTTCGTAAGGCGACGTAAGACCGCGCGCAATTAAAAAAGGAGCTGGCTTTTTAGCCAGCTCCTTTTTTCCGTTCCAAACCGGAAACTCATGCTTATCCGGAGGAAAGATACCCTGATATCTTAAAACGAATACGTCAAACCAAGGTGGGCGACGTACGCATTGACACTGTACTTACCGTTACGAGTATCGCCACCGACTGCGTTGCCGCCTGCGGCCGCGCCGTTGCCGACATCGCCGGACGTCGTCGTGTATTCGAAAGCGGCGTCAAAACGCAGGTTCTGTTCGCCGAACTCAAACGCCTTGCCCGTTCCAAGCGTCACTGTATGCGCAGGCCCAGGAGGCGTGAAGCTCGCTCGAGCGTGATCTTCTTTCGTAACCGTGTTCGTCCAGATGTAACCAAAACGCACTGGCCATGGCGAGAGGTACTCAGCCGCGACGCGTACGTTGTGCTGATCCGCCCACTCAGTTTTCAGGCTTGTTTTTCCGCCTGTCGACGCAAAAGCGTCGGACTCAACATTGATTTCGCCCACGCGCGAGTACTGAGTCCAAACGTATTCGCCAAGTAGGTTCCAGTCCTCATTGAGTTTATGAAGGGCACCAAGTGTCACGGCCATCGGGAATGTCGTACGCGCCGTCGCGTCCTTATCAGTTGCGCTTGCTGTCGGAAGAACCGCGCCCGTCATCGGGTTGAATACTTTCAAATCGGCTTTGCCGGTCGCTTCGAGATTCACTTCGCTACGGAACGTCAAACCCAGCTCTGTCGATTCACTCACTTTGTATTGAGCGCCAAAACGGAATGCGGCCGCTTCCGTGTCCTTCAATCCCGAAAGTTTCGCATTCGCGATCGTAACCGTTCCACCAGGGAATGGCGGAAGAAGAGCGCTGCGACTTGCAAACGCGAAATTCGCCTGTGCCATCACCACGCGCCATGCGAGACCGATTTTCAGATCGTCACTCACTCGGTAAGCGGCGCCAGCCGCGATCTCCATGATCTGAAGATCCGTCTTAACTTCCGTCTTATCGCTTTCTCCACCAAAGAACTTTACGTTTTCAAAGTGAGCATTCGACCCACCCGAAACGTAAGCGCCGAGTCCGAAGCCCCATGACGACTCGCTCGGTGTGAAACCATAGGTCAGGCCGAGCGGCGTCAGAAGACCAGACTTCGACGTTTCTTCGGTGTTCTGATTGTTGATAGGCCCTTTGAACTGCGATGACGTTGGAGAAATATTGAAGCTGAGCGTGTGCCCCGCTTTATCCGCGGCAAGACCCGCCGGGTTGAAGTACAAGGCATCAGCGCCTTGCATATACGGCGTCGCGATTCCCGCGACACCCGCCGAGCGTCCGCCCCATACGATAGACTTCTCAAATCCCGCCGCATGTGCCGTCGTCGTGACCACAGCGCTTCCAACCAAACCCGCAACTGCCGACAAAGCAATGCGCGCTCCTGTCGTCATAGTCTTTGTTTTCTGTGTACTCGCATTTGTGCATTCCATTGATAGCACTCCTTGATGTTTACAAGACACGCCAATAGCCACGTGCCGAGTTGTTTCACCTGTTTAAGGAACAATCCCAAACAGTGAATCACCGGAACCATCGACTGACAAATGAGAACTACAAGCTGTCAAAGTTAACGTGATCTCATTTCTCTCGCTGCGAACTCGCCTCTACCAACGTCTAGAGTCGGACCAACAAAAAAAGGCGACCCGCGGGTCGCCTCCTCAAGAAACCTTAATGATTGCTACACTTTGCTTACTTGTATTTCACATTGCAGCCGTAAGGTTTTGTCGTCGCCGTTTTCACGGCTTGCCCCGCCAAAACTTGATCGAGCGCGTTTGCAAAGTACTTTTCCGCTTTCGAAATGTCTTTCGCGTTTGTCGACGGAATGCTGTCGATCGCACCGTTGTATTTAAGCACGCCATCTTTATCGATCACGTACATCTGAGGCGTCGTTTTCGCGTCGTACATGCGGCCGACGGTGCCTGGCTCATCAAGCAAAGTCGCGGCACTTGCGATCTTCCAATCTTTGCGTGTCGTTTCGGCCGCAGCCGGAGCTTCGTGCCCCTGCTCTCCCGTCGCCGAAGAGACGATGGTCAACCATACCACATCTTTCGCGGCGTACTTTTTTTGAAGCTCTTGCATGTTCGACGATTTTTCGTAGTGCTTTTTCACATACGGGCAACCTTTGTTGAACCACTCAAGAACAACCGTTTTTCCTTTGTACGAACTAAGCGTGTGCGATTTCCCCGTCGTATCAACCAACGTAAAGTCGGGAGCCGCGGCTCCAACCGCCGCCGCCGAAGCGGACTCCGCCGCAAACAACCCAAGCGACAACGCGCAGGCGGCGGTCAACGCAATCACAGAACCAAAAACCGATTGTTTCGAATTAATCCTAAGAGCCACACTCATTCTATCCTCCTTCACGTTCAGAGATATTCCACTTTCAAAGACGTTCATTGACGGCGCTTACATATTCGGCGAAGCCTCCTGCACGGCATTCCTTAAGATATCCATAGTCAGGATTTCGGGAAGCAGCACGGGCGGCGTTTGTCCTTTTCGATAGAAAGCATAAACAGGAACGCTGTTACGGCCAAGCTTTGCGAGCGCGTTCGAAATTTCCGAATCTCTCTTGGTCCAGTCCGCACGAAACAAAACGATCTTCTCTCGCTCAAAAAGTTCCGAGGCCGCTTGTGTCGAAAGAACGAGACGCTTGTTCACCTGACAAGTAACACACCACGAAGCGGTGAAATCAATAAAGACGGAGCGACCCTCGCTCAACGCGCGTTGAAGCGCGGCCTCAGTATATGGTTTCCACATCTCGGCGACGGTCCCCGCATTCCCCGTGTCTCGCGCCGATTGGGCGAAATTCCCCGCCTGCAAAGCCGTGACGGACACGAATGTACAGAGCGCAAATAAAACCAGAGCCAACCACTTCACCCAGCGCATCGACTTCATGACGCGTACTTTATCTGACAGACTCCACGCTACAAAACCGGCCGCCACACACCAAGCCAACACCGGCACCAACGCTCCGACATCGACCAGCTGTGAAAGAACCCAGAAAAGCCACACGGCCGTCAGCAGAAGCGGGAACGCGAGAATTTCTTTAAGACGCTCCATCCACGCACCAGGTTTGGGCAGAAATCTCATCCACTTCGGATTCAATCCAAGAATCAAGTAGGGAGCCGCAAGTCCCAACGCAAGCGACGTGAACACGGCAAACGCTTCGAACGCGCCAGCCGCAAGCGCGTGGCCGATCGCGACTCCCATAAACGGCGCCGAACAAGGCGTCGCAACCACCGTCGTCAGAAGCCCCGTGAAAAACGAACCCGAAAGCCCTCGCCTCATCATGAGGTTCTGCAACGCGCCCGGACCCGAGTAATTGATTTCGAACACACCAAGGAGATTCAAGCTCAAGACAAAGAACACTCCAAGAAGTACAAAAAGAAACACAGGGCTTTGTAACTGAAAACCCCACCCCACGGCACTGCCCGCAGCCCTCACCAAAAGCAGCACGGCAACCAACGCCCATAGGCTTAAAACAATTCCCGCGGTGTAAGCGTAGGCGTGTTTGCGCACGCCAGAACCCGCACTCTCTCCGTGAGCCGCCGCCCCGCCGCCGCCTTCTTTCACGAAGCTTAAAACTTTCAACGAGACGACCGGAAACACACACGGCATGAGGTTCAAAATCAACCCGCCAAGAAACGCGAACCCGAGCGATTTTAAAAGACCGATCAAATCAAACGGAGTCTCTAATTCGAAACGAACCCACTTTGCGACGCGCGCTCCGCCCTCACCGGCCTGCTCGACAAGCAATCCTTCGACGACCTTCGGCCGCTGAAACGAGGCATCCGACAAAACCATGCTCTCCAGCGCAACTCGCAGAATATTCGATTCAAGTCGCCCGGCGTCCCCCGCCACGAGTAACGGCGTCGTCAGCGGAAAAAACTCCACTCCCGGGGTACCGCCCGCACTGGTTCCGTTCGGAATCTCAAAGACCGCATCACCCCCGTCGTAACGAAAGCGTCCGCGCGCGGGCTCGCCCCGAGATCCGATCCCCGTCCTCACCGGGAATCCCGCCAAACGCATGGAGGTCACGGTTCCACCTACGCTCGCGGGCGGTACCCTCAGGCGAAACTGCGCCTCTTCAGGAACACACTCGCGTTCGCAGATCAGATACGTGAGTCCGACGTCAATCACGGCCACATCTGCCGGAAGCCTTTGCACCGGAAGCCGCATCGTGACCG
This sequence comes from Bdellovibrionales bacterium, assembly GCA_034002335.1. GTDB lineage: Bacteria > Bdellovibrionota > Bdellovibrionia > Bdellovibrionales > JAMPXM01. The sequence continues at coordinate 14,907 of JAVFAU010000004.1, forward strand.
TGGGTTCTTCGTAACCAAAATTGGTGAGAGGACCTGTTGGAATGCGTGTGGGAATGGGAAACTCAAGAGCTCCGAACTCGAGCCCTTTGGTCAAAGCTTCGACGCGCGCCTCTTCTCCTGAATCACCTGGATTCAGCCAATAGATATGCCAATGCGGTTTCTGTTGAAACGTCAGGACGAGTTCCGCTCGCGTCGCGGAACCGCCCTCTTCCGCAAAAGCGAGCGACACCGTGGCGTGTTCGTTCCGGACGGTATCGACCTGGCCCGTGTTAACAAGTTCGCCTGAAGCGCTTTGAGCCCATGACTCTACACTGAGGAGAAAGACAAGGGACGAAACGATCGCGACAAATCGAGCACTCAGATTTCGTTTAAGCATGCTCGATTGTAAACAGTCTTAGCGACAGTCGTAAATCCGGAACGTCCGCGCATAGACCTCATTTCGCTTTACTATGAACGGCTCGAGTTCAGCACACATTGAAAACACGCCGTAGTACGCGATATCACGACGTGGATCTCGTTCAAAACGATTGTCCGATACAAACAGCATCGGTTTATCTTGCAACGCTTCGATCACCTCGGGTGTTTGCATAAATGTGTAATGATCTTTTGCGGGCGAAAGTCGATACACCGTTTCTTTCGTCGCAAACGCAAGCTGCGAAACCAGCTGATAACGGCTCGAGGCCAAGTACGGTCGCCCCGTGCCGTTCTCTTCGCGATCTTTACGAATCTTCTCCAAATGAACCGCCAACTCGTCCCAACCATAAAGATCGTTCGTCGGATCAAACTTCGGATCCCAATCAGCTTGAGGCGCAACCAACTGAGCCAGTCGCGGAAGCACCGGCGACCAGACCGCGACGTGAAAAAGGACGAAGAGAGGGATAATGAACAACGCCGCCGTCCAACCGACAAAACGGCGACGAGCGGATCGTTGAAAATCTTCGCGTCCGCCGAAGCCCTCTTCAAGAAGCTTCGCCGAAGCGATCAACAGCATAAAGTGAGCGGGCGCCGGCCAGTGAGGTTTGAACTCCGCGAACAGAGCCTGACCCGTAAAAAGCACAAGCGTCGGAAACGAAAGCCAGAACAGATAACGCCAACGCGCATCGCTCGAACGGAAGAGCGCGACGAACATCGCGTAAATGTTCAAAAACAAAATCACAGGAGTGAAAAACGCGGCTTGAGCTACCCAGAACTGTAACCAGCGCGTGAAATTGGCTCCGCCCCCTCCACCCTGTCGCTCTGAAAAATGAAACGCGAAACTGCCCCACTCGTTTTGTCCGTTCCAAATGATCACGGGCATCATGCCGATGACCGTGATCATCAAGGCCGTTCCGAAACCACTGGAGGCAAGAACTCGACGCAGCCCCGAATCGAAGAAGAAATAAAGAAAGATCGAACCCGCGACCATGATGGCCGTGTACTTCGACAAAAAGCCGATCGCGATCGCAAGGCCCATGAAAAACCAAAGAACCGGTGACACGCGATCATCAGTTCCCAGAAACGTTCCGCCAGCGACTTTCGATGCGATTTTCCAACCGAGCCACGCCGTGAAGGCCCACATGAACCCCATCGGCGCATCAGGAACAGCCATCATTCCGCCAAGCGCGAAAATCGGAAGCACTGTGTGCAAAAGAGCCGCATAGAGAGCCACGCGCAGATTGAACATGTCGGCCGCAAGCAAGAAGAGAAACAGCGTCGCGCCCGTGTTGCACAAGATCGCGGGCAAACGCACCGCAAACGCCGTGTCGCCAAAAATAGACGTCGAGGCCTTGATCAACCACGCGATCATGCCCGGATGGTCGTAGTAGGAGAGCTGCAACTGGCGCGACCAGTCCCAGTAATAAGCCTCGTCATCCCCAAGGCCCGTCATGCCCCCCAAAATCAGACGCATGATGAAAACAGCAATAAAAAAGAAAGGTAGCAGGCGCTCGAAAGCGTTAAGCGGACGATCAAACATGCAAGCATCCTCATGCGAGAAGGCATGCAATGTCAAAAATCTAAGCCATTAGAACGCATCGTCAATGAGTCCCGAAGCCTTCGAATCAGCCGAGGCCCTCAAAGCATCCCTGCGTTCCTGCAGGACGGCTGTCAGAGCCACGCCCAAGAGCACGATCCACCATAAGAGGAAGACCCACATCAAAAACAAAGGCACACCGGCCAAACTGCCGTAATATTCGAGACACGAAAAAGACCGCGCATCACGCTCGCGTAAAACTGCTGCGCAAGCACCAATCCCGCGACGGCGAGAAGCGCCGACAAAAACGCCGGCTGAAAATCCACTTTGCGCGCCGGCACCCATTTAAAAATGGCAAACAAACCGAAAAGAGCGAAGAACGCCGCGATGACTTCGCTCGTGATGAGTTGAACCAAGTTGAGATTGCGCGAGCCAACGACTCCCAAAACGACGGCCAAAATCAAAGGGCCGATGAACATGACGGCCCAGTACACGGCAAGACGCTTCCACAGGGCTCGTTGCTTTTTCAGTCTCCAGACGCGCTGGATTCCCATCTCCATATCGGCAAAAAGTTTTGTGGACGTGAGAAGTAGAAAAAAGGCCCCGCTTACGCCGAGCGCACCCGAGTGAATGCGGTGGACCGAGCGCGAAAGATAGCGGCTCAGCTCCACGCCCGAGTTTTCAACAAAATTTTTAAAAATGAACGGCTCGATATCTTGCAAGAGATCTTCGAACCCGCCGAGCCAATGAAAAACGGACAGACTCACCGCGAGAAGAGGAATCAACGACAGTACGGTCGAAAACGACAAGCTCCCCGCGATCAACGAGAGATCTCGTTGCGACAGACGCTCATAGGCCGTCTTCACAGACTTCACAATACGACTCGTTGCCCGACCGATTGCGGATACTCCTCTCGATGTTTCGTTTCGCTCCACCGTTCCCACAAAATCTCCTGCGATAACAGCGGTCAGTAAGAACAAGCCTCTGAACGCAAACGATAAAGCTTGAAAACATCGTCGCCACTCTTAACGGCATCCAGGAATACGCGCTCACTCTCGACGCCACTCCCACCGCAGCCGCCGTGAACAACAAACCCCTCGTTCACGAACGTAAGAGAGTCGCGATCGCGCGAAAGGGTTGCGACCTTGGCTCTTCCACCATCACAATCGATGTAACACTGGCCGTCTTGCAAACAAGAAAACGCATTGCTGTGCGATTTGTACACGATGTACGTCTCACCATCCGCGTCCGTCACAACCGTCTTGAGCTTCAAATCAACCTCAGCCGCGTAGTAAACCTGCTCATCATTCACGATGCGGTTCAACTTTAGCGACATCTTTTTTACACGCTGAAGCGGCTTTGCTTCGAGATGGGACTCTGAATATTCACGCGCGTAGCACACCGACTGCGTCTCGGATGCCTTTGCCTTACTGAAAAGAGTCGCGAGATTCACGGCCGCAACCGCTTGCTGACTCGCAAGAAGTACGAGTGTCACCCCGAAAATCGCGACCGCGCCAGAACGTAACGCCATCGATACTGCCTTATTGAAGTTCTTGCTGAATGCTTCCAACAGAATAAATGCCCCCTTTATCTTGCTCATTTAAGAAACCGAAACATAGCAAGCTCCCTCGGAGACCTCATTCGGCAAAGCAGATATTATAATTTATATCTAATAATAGTAATAGCCAGGACCCAAACACTCCCCAATCTCCCTGCTAACACACCCAAGAGAGGTGTTCCAAAGCCGGACCTAGTCCGCGCTTACGCGTCGAAGCATCCCGCACTCGCCATTTGCTCACGTCCTTCGGAATCCCTCATACTAAAACCTCAAGCTCAATTCTCGAGGAGGCTCCATGACGGCAAAAACAGCACAAACCTTTTTTGTTCCCATTGTCGTTTCTGTTTTCATTTCCGCTTTCACGGTTATGACGGGCTGCAGTTCTCATCCCATTAAGCCGGAAGGCGAAAACGTGAAGGTCTCACGCTCAGACGCAGGCAAAGACTGTAAAGAACTAGGTCCCGTGGAGGGACGTGTTGCATCGGCAAAGGGCACTTTTGAACAAGCACTCGAAGATCTCAAAACAGACGCGGCACGAAAAGGCGCTAACTTCGTTAAAATAGAGCAAACTAGCGGAACAGGAACCGCCGTGCGCGGGATCAGCTATTTCTGCGACTGAATTCATACGCTCTCA
>JAVFAU010000005.1:0-17211 GCA_034002335.1 Bdellovibrionales bacterium
TCGCAAACTAGCTATTTAATAGAATCCAGGCAGTACTACAGTGCAGGTACGCAGATCTTTTCCGGTACCTTAGAAACAGACGCCTTTTATGCTCCGGCTGGGACAGAAATTGAATACCGACTTGCAGTCAATAATGCTTCGTCTGCATCTTACACATACAACAACACGTCTTCTTTCTCCCTGCACGAAGTCCCAACGCCCATCGGTGTTATTGGCCCTGCAAATACGAACAAGTATCAAACGAAGTATCTGCCCTCTGACATCTCATCGAGCACGAACCCAATCACTTCTCTAGGCTTCAACAACTTGACTATTGGAAAGCGGTACCGCGTAACTGCGTCCGTCGCACTCAATACAGCATCAAGCGGGAACGGAAGTTTCGTAGCAACGAACAATTCAAACGCAGTTTTGAGGCTTCGTAAGCAGATGACCGCTGCGGGTACGAGCATCCTAACGGGGCAAGGCCTGGTCTTCACGGCAACAGCTACGACTATCGTTTGTGCGTTTGGCGTAGGTGGAACGTCTGCCATCCTTGAAGGCGACGGTTCTGCTGACGAAACGTGGGTGATGCTTGAGGAGTGCAATGAATCAATCCCTACAAGTGATTGGGCATAGAACGAAATGAACTACGAAGCCTACAAGTCAGCAAGCGCAAGCGAGAAGATCACACTCGCAATCATGCGTGCAGCACAGCGACTTGTTGGTTTTAATCTATTCAGCGGCGAAACCTACGAGAAATCAAACTTCGACGCTGCCGTGCTCGACCGCGTAGCGTGTGATGGTGTCACTTTGATCGCGGCCGCCAATGAGTATGCGCTCGCTGAGGGTGAGTACTTTCACGACAGGCGAGAAAAGAAGCTTTATGTGCGCTTACCTGAAAGCGCCGATCCACATGATCATTTCATCAGCGTCACAAGAAAGCTGTTCTTCGCAAGCTCGCCGATCACACTGCCTCATGACCTAGCGAACGGCCACGAAGTCTACTTCGAGCCCATGGTCGAATCGACGTCCAGCTTTGGCGTTGAGCTCGATCTCGTGAATCAGTCAAGCGAAGCGATCGAGGGATCTGGCACGCTCTCGCTATTTAATGATTTCAAGTTTTGGCCAAAGGCGTTTGACCGATTCTTCTTCGACAACCAGAGGGTCGACATTTACGCCTATTCCTCGCAGCTAAAACCGAGCGACGCAAAGTTAATTTTTCGCGGCCGAGTTGAATCAAAGACCTACGGAGCAAAGATAACCTTTCGTTTAAAAGACATCATGTCCGACCTTAAGGGCACGATCCTTCTCCCACGAAACTCTGAGCTCGGCGGCCGTCCCGGAGAAGGTGTCCAAAACGCCCTCGCTCGCATGGTTTTTGGACGGCTACCAGGGTTTCGTCCGACAAATATCGACAGCCTGGTCAACGGCTCATACCCTCTCACCGGCACGATCAGTGTAACCGAGCTAAGCGCGACTGTCACAGGCGCCGGTACGCAGTTCTTAAAAGAGCTCAGTCCAGACGATCAGGTCGTAATCGCAGGCGAGCAGTACAGCGTCGCGGCCGTGACAAACAATACAACCTTAACTCTCTCGGAGTCGTGGCAGCTTCCAAGCGCATCGGGCCTTTCAGTTGAAGTAAAACCTGATCTTCCTAAGCGTTGGATGAATCGTAAGTGGCGGCTAGCGGCTCACCCTTTGCGACAACCCACGCCGACCACACTCGCAGGCTCATCTGTTTCCCGACTCTTTGTGACATCTACTCAGGACATCTTTAAGGGCGACAAGGTCTACGTTGGACCATACGGCTCAGGGACTCTCGTCACGATTGACGAAGTGATGAACTCGACTCAAATCAAACTTGCAACCTCACTGCCTCTCGTACCTCCGGCCGGTACCGTTGTCACACGGCCGTGTGTTCAGAACCTACGCATCGACTCGACTGAACTTCTTTTTTGGCGCGACTACCAGGTCGACCCTGAGACGGCCGAACTTACATTACGCGCGACAGCCGAGGCGAACGCCGACACGGTCCGCGACAGTGATCAGTCCGCCACGTTCACAACTTCGTCACGGATCGTAACCGGCGTCGGCACGTCATTCAAAAGTACATTTCAACCTGGATGGCTCATTCGTCCCAAAGGTACCTTCGACTTCTCCGAGATTCTCTCCGTCGATTCAGACACGCAAATGACGCTTCGATCAACTCCGACGGCTAGTGCAACAGCGAATGTTCAATATAAAAGCCTGGTATTGAGCGACGAAACGGTCCTTTCGTGCGAGATTATCGGCCGCACGGTCGATGGATCGCCCGAAAGCGCCCTCATTCGATCGGCACCAGGCGCAGTGATGGCTCTCTTAAAAGACTCAGGTCTTGATGACGAGATTGAAGCTGCTTCTTTTGAGAGCTCGCCGGCCGAGATCGCAATGGCCATACCTGCAAAGTACTCCGACACCGCATCTAGAACATTTCGCGACGTGATCAATGAAATCAACGCGTCGGTCTTTGGGTACCTTCACCAAACAAACGAATTCAAAGTAGCGTTCGGAGTTCTTCAACCTTCTGTGACGCAAGGGCGCCTTAAGCTAAACGAGGAAGACATTCTCGACGTCCGCTTCGAGACGACGAATAAGAATATGCTTCGACGAGTCGTGGCTGAATTCGATCATCGGGAATACGACTATCTGGTGCGTGATGCTTCCAAGAAAACCATCGTGAGCGAAAGCGATATCGCAAAATACATTCTTCAAACATCAAAAGAAAAGATCTATCAGAGCGTCTTAAGACACGAACCTGATGCCCGACGATTGGCCGATCGATGGCGTTTCTTGGTTGAGTTCTCAACAGGCACGGTCGAAGTCGAAACAAAACTTCAAGCGCTCGACCTCGAGGTCGGCGACATCGTCGAGATCTCACATGAAAAGCTTTTCGAGCGCTTCGGCGGGACTGCGAAAAAGAAAGTCGTCTTTGTCGAACGAGTTAAGAAAGCGGCGCTTGGCGTTTCGTTCGCCGGCGTCGACTTATCCAACGCTTTTAATCGAGTCGCATTTATTTCAAACACAGATACGGCTTACCAAGACACACCCGACGATGTGCGGATGCTGACAGGATTTTACAAAGGCAATGACGATCTCATCGATGGCGACGACGAAACATTTTTTACGAGTCTAATTTTCTAAGGAACAAGTATGGCGTTTACACCCCTGACAGGCAGCGAAATCGCGGTCGGCAAAGCCGTGCGCAATGAAACTCAAGAGAAGATCCGAGACAACTTCGACAACCACGAAGCTCGCATCAACGGTCTTGAGACCGGCGGAAGCATGGTTTATCCGCCCCTCATAATGCGTGTGAATGGGAACTACGCCTTTCAACCAATCGACCAACAGATTCTTATCACGACTTGCAACTTTGACCTCATGGTCACAGGTGTGTTTCTTCTACTCGACGTGGCTGGGTTTTCGGGTACGACCGAGATCGACGTCGAATACAAGCGAGGTTCCGCAGCTTGGGAAAGTGTCTTTACAACACGGCCGAGCATTCCTTCTTCAGCCGGCAACAATGCGATCAGTACCAATGCAGTTTTGAACCCAGACAACGTTGAAATACAAGCTGGCGATTTGATTCGTCTGATTCTGAAATCAAAGCAGTCAGGAAACCCACGCGGCCTGATGGCTCGCATTGACTTCAATAAGGAGTAAGCGATGGATGTGTCAAAAACTGTTGTCTCTTCCGACGAGATCGAAAGCGGTGCTGTTATCGGTCGCACAATTGCGGCAGGCGCCATTTTGGATGGCCACATTTCGAACGATACGCAAATCGCCCAATCAAAACTCCAAAGCGCGGCGTGCGACGACAGTCAAACACCGACTGGGGTCTTTAATCTCAATGCAGCATCTGGAGTTTGGCAGCAAGTAGCGAGTTACACTTTCATGTATGTTGGCTATCGAACCGCCCTCTACTTTTTAAAAGCTCAAGAAGTTTTAATTGAAACGAACACGAGTTCAGAAACATCTGTCGAACTGAGAATCAGACGTTCGGGTGAGTCTGAAAATTTGTGGGAGGGCCTCGTTCTAAAGTCGGAGATTAACGGTATCGCGGCGGCACCCATTTCTATCGTCGTTCCCGAATTTCAAACAGGAAGCAAGTCGGTCACGTTGATTGCTGAAATGAGAAGAGTGTTTTCTTCCGGCGGTGGGACCGTCAAAACAAGCGGCTTTAAGTTCACACACGTTCAACTTTAAAAAGGAGTCCATCATGTCAGAAATTTTCGCGAAGCTTCCAGAGATCGTCGAACTGCTCGCCTACATCGTTTTGAGCATAGTGATGCTCGCAAGTGCGATCGCGCATCTCACCTCATGGAAAGAAGGCAAGGAGTATTCGGGCAAAGTCGGCGGCTGGGTGAATGGAATTCTATCTCGCCTGCCGACCGTCGGCCTCAATCCTCAAACAAAGAAACTGCAAGAGGCTTACAAAGAGCTTCAGGACCGACACCAAAAAGAGCTTCAAGTAAACGCAGTGAGGCCAGAAGAAGCTTCGAAAGACGGAGTTCCGAAGAGTGAGTCCTGAAACAATCGCAAACATTCTCTTCGCGCTCGAGCGAATCGTCGCGGTCCTTCTCGATCGATGGATCGAGAAGATCGCGGTGCGCGCGCGCGCAGACGAAATGAAGAAGCACGTTCAGGCATTCAGAACTGGTACCGAGCAGGAGAAAGACGATGCATCGATCGGAATGGAAGAGAAGTTTAAGGAACGTACACGACCAAAATAGCGATACATCCACTGCGTGCTTCGCACTCTTGTTCTTGATTCTCGCACTCATGTTTTCTGGATGTGTAACGGTAAAGAAAAAATCTATCGAGCCCGAATGGGTACCGCACATTTATCGTTATCGTGCCACCGAAGGCCGATGCACCTTTTATCGGGCGGCCGCAAAACACGAACTCGATTGCAATGATCCGACGATTTACGACTACGCTCTGATTCCTGTCGAACAACTCGACTCTGTCTTCAACAAATTCGACCGCTGTGAGGATTGGAAATGAACTTTTCTCAACGATCTAAAGCGAACTTGGCAACATGCCACGAGGATCTTCAACGCCTCTTTTGCGAAGTCGTCGTGAAGTATGACTGCACGATTCTCGAAGGTCATCGCGGTGAAGCTGAACAGAACGCCGCCTTTGACCGCGGCGATTCAAAACTTCAGTGGCCGGACGGCAAACACAACAAGGCACCGTCTCTCGCCGTTGACGTCGCTCCATACCCGATCGACTGGAAAGACCTCAAGCGCTTCGCCCACTTCGCCGGTTACGTGCAAGCGACGGCCGACCGCTTGGGTATTAAGATTCGCTGGGGTGGAGACTGGAACGGCGACCGAAACCTAACAAACGACCGCTTTCTCGACATGGTCCATTTCGAACTCGTGGGGCCAAAATGATCGAGCAGATCGCGGCCACATTCGGAGTAAACCCAGACGACGTCGTCAAAGGCCTCATCGGCGCGGGCTCAACAGCTGTTGTTGGCCTAATCATCGCCCTTCTCAAGACGCCTGAGAAAGTGAAGTCGCTCGAAAAGCGCATCGCCACGCTCGAAGGCGGCCGGCGTCGCGCGTTCAGAAAGATTCGTAGACTCGAGCAGTATGTGATCGAGAAAGAGCTCCGTGCCGGCGCCGAGCTCACAGATCTTTTAAAGGAGATGCGAGACGACCAACGCAGCTCGAGCGATGATCGCGATGCGTCTGAAGATCGGAGCGAGACGTGAATAAGCTCACCCTTGCAGCCGTCAAACGAATCGTGAACGCCGCGATTCAAAGCGGCATGTTTGCCGACGATTACTTCTATGGATATGAACCGCACGTAACAGCTAAGCTTCTTGAAGATCGTGAAGTTCTAGCTCGTGCCGTTGAGAGCGCCATCAAACGCCTTCACCCAGGATCGCCAGCATCAATTGGACTCAAGCTCGCACTCGATGAAGCCAACCGCGGCTGGCCCGTAGAAGACCAGAAATAACGAGGCTCGCATCCTTGCTCACCCCACACCAGTCTAAGCGACCGCGCGTTAGGTGCAAGGATCGAGATCGAAGCTCTATGATTTTGTCGTGATATGGCTGCCCCGGTCGTGCTCCAAAAGCTTCTCCAAACGAGCGACCTCAAGATCTTTTTTTCTGATGAACTCAATGATCGACTCGGCCCATCTGCATACGAGGCATGTGGCTTCACCATCTGGCTGCCTCTCAACGGCAAGCTCCGTGCTTCCGCATGTTGGACATTGGGGTTTATTCATCTCGGTAACGCCCTTCATTTTCAATCTCCCACTCCGTTTTACACGAGGTCGAACAAAATCCACCGAGACGAACGGTTTCACCGCAGCCGTTGGAACATTCAACGATCTCGTCGTCATTTTCGTCGACATCACAATAGCAAAGCTCGCTCGTGCCATCGTTTAATTCATACCCACCGCAAATTTGGCATTGTCGGTTTACCATACTCGGCTCACTCCCCTCAGACACGCCCATGAGTTTCAGTTCATGAAAGACACCGTCACGCGCGCGGGCAAAGGCGGTGCTGAACTGACTTCGCTTCTTGTACTGTGTCCGCATCCAGCCAACGGGCCAGCAGAGCGGGTAGGCATCGACGCCCTGCTCTTTGAACGACTGACTCACTTCGGCCACTCCTTCTTCTCGCATCTGTAGAGTTCGCCTCCAATGACGATAGGCTCGCCCGACTGTATTTTTGAATCTCGAGTACAAGTCGTCATGGCGACGATAAGCAGACATAAAGGGAGAAAGAAAATAAACGATGCCAGCCCCATTACTGTGTCGGATGTATCAGTGTTCATTCTACTTCCCTCATTCGTGCGAACTCCGCGAGTTCGGCTTCAAGCTTTGCGCTTCTTTCACGATACATTGCCAGTGACCGTTTGCGATTTTGGTCATTAAGCATCGCGACCTTGTGCTTCAGCTTTTCGATCTCCGCGTCTTTCTCGGCCACGACGAGTTTTAAAACAGCCGTCGCGACTCCGAACCAGAAGAGCAGGCACAACAAAATTATGCTGACCCAGATAAAGTTGAACTTAAGCATTTGGCGCTCCATTGAGCGACTGAACTTCAACCCACGCTCCGCGCCTCTCCCTCCAGTTAGATTTTTGAAGCTGAGCCAAGATCAGCTCCACCGTGCCATCGGGACCGACGTTTCCGTCTGTCCGAAGATTCATATCGAACAGGCCGTTATACGCGTAGCAATCGAGCTGCGTCTCACTTGCGTGATGCGGATCCCCAAACGAAATAGCCCGCGCGCGCCGCACGTGCTCGGCCGCCACGAGCCGAACCCGTAGCGCTTCAGGAAACGCATCGAACTCATTCTCGAAACGGCAATCGCCGACGATCACCAACGCCTTCTGTTCGAGCGTGCGAAGATCTGAGATCTTCTGCTTGAGCATTCGGACCCAAATGTTCTCGCCGTAAACTTTGCGACCCCACTCGGTACCCAAGAGCTGAAGCAAGACTCGGTCTTTCTTCGACTTCGGGACGATGCCGAGTTCTTTAAGGCCGTAGTTCACGATGTCGTGAATCGCGTAAAGCCCATCGGCGAAGTTGAGCGCGTAAGCCGCCTCGAAGCCGGCTCGGCCCGCCGCGAGTAAAAGCTTGTTCTGAATCGCCGTCTTCCCGGCGCCTTGTTTTCCTGACAGCAAAACGATCGTCATTGCGCAGCCTCCCTGCCATTTGCGTTTAAATCGCCAAGATTGGGTTCTTTCTTCGACAGTGCCCTGAGGGCTGCCTTCGTCTTCGAAGGCAGCTCGGAGGACCGCACAGGCGGTTCTAGCGCTTTGTGGAACGCACGATGGGCCATCTGAAGTTTGTCGATGAAGCGGCGGCGTGCGAAATCGTCGTCTTTGCTCTGTCGGATGGCTCCGACAACACCCGACTTCGAAAGCCACGACCAGTCGGCACCGAAACGATCTGCAATCGATTCGTCGCCGGTCGGGTGCTCACGAACTGCGCTGAAAATTTCAGCAACGAGATCCGAGTAGAAACTCTGGGCCGGTGGGAACGTGGTTTCCCCCACTCCCCCTTCCCTTCCTTTATCTTTTATCTTTTCTCTTTTATCTTTATAAGAAGTGAACTCAGGGCCTGAGTTCACTTCTTCAGGCCCTGAATCTACTTTTTCAGGGACTGAATCTACTTCATCAAGAAAGTCTGTGAATCGTTTGAGGGCGCTCTCTCCGCGGCCGTGCAGTTGGAGACCTTCAGTTAAGCGCACTATTTTTCGGGCAGCATTGATATGCGCCGGAACTCTTATCGAAAGAGTTTTGTAAATTCGCGAGAGCGTGCCTGGTATCCAAACCTCGCCCTCGCCGAGCCAAAACACGCGGCCGGAAAAGACCTTGTCGAATTCTTCGCGAGAGATCGGCTCACCGATGTCGTGCGAAATTTTTCGAAAACTGATCTTACGTTCGCCGCATCCCTTTACCGTGTCGCAAAGATACAACCATGCGCACTTCATTTTTGGCGAAAGCGACAAAAACCAGTCGTCCTCCCACTTGTCGGTATCTGTGTAAATATTAGCCATCTCGTCGGTGCCCCCTCGCTGCAGCCATTTTGATGCTGTGAATTAAATGAAAATCAGGCGCAACAGCCCGGATGTCCGGTAGACAAATTAGTAGACAAGAGTTTTAAAGCATTGCGTGGTTTACGCGTGCATTGCGTATCAAACCGCGACAAATCAAGATGCGAGCGATTTGCTAGCGAAAATCGCCGAAATCGCGTTCGAAATCGAACATGTTGGACATGATAGTTTTTGACCAAAAACGAGGGGTGTGGTCCTGTCAGGTCCACCAATCAATAAAAAAGTCGAACCAACGGCATTTTTTTTCTGGTTCGCGGATAAAAAAGGCCTGCGCTGTGACGCGGGCCTTTTGCTTTTGTGGCCAATGTTGGGGCTGGTAGCTGAGGCCGATAAAAAACCGGCCGAGCCGAGGTTTTCTCCCGACTCGGCCCGATAGTGGTTCTGGCCAATATGGAACGAGATTTCGTAGCCGTCGGGCCGAAGCTCAATTCTTTCTACGGTTTTACGAATGATCGCCTCCTGTAGTCTGCCAACGCTTTTAGGAGTACTTCATGCAAACAACGACATGCACAAAAGCGTTTTTATTTCTCATAATCGGAATCGGACTTTTCCTCCCGACTCTTACGCCCGAACAGTCCTTAGCCTCCGGTTGTACAAGCGCGAGTTTCTACAACATGGAAACTCTCAAACATGAAACGAACGCCCGTTATTGCTGGCCCGAGAGTCTCGAGAAGATTTCAACTCCCATTTCTATGGCGGATCGCCAATATAACTACTTTGTAGATAAGATGAATGAATACCTCAGAGTGCTGGGTCCGGGAGCGATCGACGGTGCGCAATTTGAATTCATCTTCTATGCTGAGGTCAGAAAAAACCTGCTCACTGCCGAAGATGCTCGAAAAATTGATTTTGTATACACTCAATCTTTCGCATGCTACCGAACCGATGGAACAGACATAAAAGTAACAGCTCAAATCTACGCTTACGGCGTCACGGGACTAACGGGAGTCTGTCTCTACAAAGACAAACAAAACTGGCTCTAACCGTACGCAAGACCTCTTGATCGTTTTCAAATTCGCACCAGCCCCTGCTTGCCATTTATCTCACTTCGTAATGACATTGGGTCGGTGCGCTTGAATGAAAACAAGGAGCTCGGCATGCGAAGTGTTTATAGAACTAAATACGGACCGCCTGAATCCTTACAGATTAAGGACATCCAAAGACCCATTCCGAAATCCGACGAGATTCTCGTTCGCGTGTACGCCACGACCGTGAACCGCACGGATTGCGGAGGGCTAAGGGGCGAACCCTTCGTCTACAGGTTCTTCGCCGGCTTCCCTCACCCTCGACACAAAGCAACCGGATCCGACTTCGCCGGGGAAGTCGCGGCCGTTGGCTCTGAAGTCAAAGACTACGAGGTTGGAGACCGCGTCTTTGGCTTTGACGACAACAGCCTCGGCTCACATGCGCAATACATGACCTGTTCAATAAAAACAGCCATTCAAAAGATTCCAGACGGAGTCTCTTACCCAGATGCCGCCGCAAGCCTCGAAGGCGCCCATTACGCACTGAACTTTATGAACAAAATCAACCTCAACCCCGAAGACCGCGTTCTGGTAAATGGCGCGACAGGAGCCATCGGCTCAGCCGCCGTTCAACTTCTTAAATATATCGGAGTTCACGTTACCGCCGTATGCGGCGGTGATCACATTGAAAAAGTCGCGCGCCTAGGTGCCGATCGTGTCATCGACTATTCTCAAGAGGACTTCACAAAAACAGGCGAGCGCTATCACTTTATCTTCGATGCAGTTGGGAAAAGCACCTTCGGCCTCTGTCGAAAAATCATTTTGCCGACAGGCGCGTATATTTCGTCTGAACTCGGCCCCTACGGACAAAATCTTGTTCTGCCAATATCAACTCGATTCTCGGGCGGACCTAAAGTGATCTTTCCACTTCCATACGACATTCGAGTGTCCGTCGCACATATGGCGAAACTCTTAAGGGAAGGACGATTCAAACCGTTGATCGATCGAAGCTACTCGCTCGACCAAGTTCGCGAAGCATTCGAATACGTTTCGAGCGGCCAGAAAACAGGGAACGTCGTACTTCTGCCGTGAGATCGAGGAGATAAAAGGGCGCACGAATTCAAAAGGGAGCATTTACCTAAGAGAACGCGCACTCTCACAAAAAGAACCACGCGCTCCCATTTTTAGCTTATTTCGGAGAGCGACCAAGTACACTCGTTACCATTCGGCGACCTCGTATGAGCCATGAATCTGAAATTGGTTCATCGGTACAATCAAATCGCCGCCGACATATTTAAAATTGGTTTTTTATTTGGGGACTCGAAAAACATCGCATAGAGAATGCCGCTGGTAGCTCAGTCATGCTCAAAACCGAAATGGAGATCACTCAAATGCGAATCGTTCACTTCACGCTGTCTTTCTTCGTTGCATCCATTGCCGCACTCAACATGTCGTCGGCTCAAGTCGCCGGCCAAACTTCTGGTCTCGCAGAGGAGATTTTTTGCAGAGCTATCGTCACGACGCCGACTCCTCAGCCCGACGCGGT
Organism: Bdellovibrionales bacterium; assembly: GCA_034002335.1. Taxonomy (GTDB): domain Bacteria; phylum Bdellovibrionota; class Bdellovibrionia; order Bdellovibrionales; family JAMPXM01. The sequence goes on from JAVFAU010000005.1 coordinate 11,112, forward strand.
TTTGACTGAGGACTTCTCAAACATGGCCGGTTCCGGTTTGCGATCTGTGATCAAAACAGCAGAAGGCGACATTTACATTCACGCCTACCTCGTGAAAACACCCTTGCAGTTCGACACGTCTCAAGTTTTCGACCTTCCCACGGACACACACGCTGAGCTCTCGAACTTTCGCTTCTGGGGCGTCGTAAAATACGACGTCGCCATGGTCTCTCCCACGGGAAACTACCTATTTACAGTCACATCCGGCCAAAGCCTTGTCGCACCTGCGAAGTCGACGATGGTTTCGCATTCCGCAATAGCACTTGGGACAGGTATCAACGTCATCGTTGCTTGCGCAGAAAAGACCCCAGCGGTTACGCCATAAGCACTTCTGCGAACGCCCGCAAAGAACAAGAGAAAGCGATCACTTTTGAACCTTTCTCTTGTTACTTCACAAAGGCCATTCGCCGACCGATTCCGCGGCATAATTCCCCTAGAGTTAAGAAGAGATTAATAAGCCGTTTCTGGGAATAAAAAATGACCTTTTCCAGGTTCAAAAAATAGTCAGTTCGGAGCAGTTTTTCAAAAGACAAAGTTCCCGTGGCCTCAAGGCTCAGACATCGGTAAAACTCCTTAGGATGTCGCCCCGTTTAGTCCCATTCGCATACGCACTCACGGTAGCCCTCTTTATTTCCTCCCTAGGAACCCCTGCGCTTGCGAGCAATATCCCCTCTCGTCGTTGCGAGTCTCTTTTTGTTCAAGAACGCCCCACTCAAAATCACGGCCCTCTTGAAACAGCTCCCCAATCTCTCGCGAGTTCAAATCAAGCAAAACCAGGGTACCTACGAGCATTCGGACAACAGCTCCTCTACGTCTCACGCCATCTACCCGAGTACTGGCATGCCTTTCTTGATTACAACGCAATGGTGGGCATCTATTCGCAGCTTAAACGGTACGACTACATCGATATGCCGTTTAATGAGTTCCGCATCCAAGCCGAGAGGTTTCCTCTTCAAAACTTTATCCCGTTCCTTCAAGCTATGGAGCGCGACGGGCGCCTTATTCCCTACCCAAAACAGATTAAGCACATGCTTCGTTACCTCAGCGAAACGATCTCACCCCCAGGGATCGTCAAATCCCGCGCCGAGATCGTTGCAGAAGAGAACAGAAAAAAACTCACGGCTCGTCGATGCGAAGGCGAAACCCTCTGCACTCTGAGCCGCGTTCCCGTTTTCGAAGTTAAAGGTGACAAAGACGACTCGACAGTTTTGTACTACCGTCTCGAACATCAGGTGAAGGTTCTTGATGAAACCTTCATCATCCCCAGCTTCGAACGCATTTCACACGATCGCGTGACGGAGCTTATCAAGACGGAAGAGTACGGCGACCGCATTCTAACGGATATGGTTCGTCTTGCCGAACAGCCTTCCCTGAAAAACCGTATCGCCCTCGTCTTCTTGGACCTCAACGGATTAGGGGATGTAAACTTCTTCATGGACGGCCACTTGGCCGGCGACGCATACCTTCGAACTTTCTCTCGCCTCACACGAGAGACGCTGAGAACAGGCGATGCCATGTTCCGTTACGCGGGCGATGAGTTCATCGTCATGCTTGTCGACATCAACCCGAAAGACGTGAATCCAGCCCTTCAGCGCCTCAGCAACAAGATCTTCGAAGACCCGCGCATGCTGCACCTCTTTGAAAAGGAAAAGCGCGCGATCTCGGATCTTCTTCCGCGAATCGCGGCAACCAAAAGCATTGAAGAGCTTTTCATGACAGCGGCCGAGCACAAAGGCCTCATGGAAGCCGTCTTTCAAATGAACGTCGACACAATCAGCCAGCGGATCGCAAAGAGCATCCGTGACCGCAACAGCAAGTCACCAGATATCCAGGCTCGTATTCCCGAAAACATCACATGGGACAACCTCACGCGAGAAGTTCAATCATCCACAGAACTTCGAAGCACGTTCAACTCCATCCTCACTCAACAGCTACAGGCCTTCACCGACTCGTTCCAGGTATTAAAAACATCCGCCGACGAATTCCTGCAAAGAAACTTCGATCGCGTTTCTAAATCTCGCCCAGGTGTATCCATTGGATCCGTCATTCTCGACCAGCCGATCTCACGCGAGGCAGCCGTCATGGCCGCCGACAAACAGTCCAACGAATCCAAAGCTGAATTTAGATGGGTGACAATGGGTCCCGACGCATTCCGCGCCAAAGGGAAATACCCGGACCCACCAAATGCTAGTCAGTTGCGATACAACCCGAACGCAAGGCCACTGGTATCACAGTCAATTCCAGCGTCGTCTTTGATTCAGAACTAAGCTAATCACAAGGGATATCCGACATCTCAAAAAAAAGCCATGCTCGGCTTAAAAGCGAGAGCATGGCCATAGACGAAAAAACTTCCGTTAGCGAACAGAGACCTCGGTCAAATAGACAACTTCGATCAAGCGAAGCTCCGGACCTTCCTCGGTAAAGATATTCATTTCTTTCATCTCAGAGCCGTCATAGCGAACGTATGTGCTACGCGGTAGAAGGACTTCGCGCTCGCCGCCTGCGTTCGAATACGATGAAATGTCTTTTCCTGATGTCACTGTCAAAACCATCAACCGATCACGAATGAACTCTTCCGCGACTTCTTGAGAGGGACTCGTGCTCGTATATCCCTTCAAACGAACGATCTCGCCTTTTTTCTTAAACTGAATATGCGCTCGGGCCGTGCCTCGAAAAACCGTCATCTTCGCTTCATTCGGAATTTTCTTTAAAGCGGCATCGAGGACACGCACATAGGCCCAGTCTTCGCCGCTAAGAGCGCTTCCTGTGGAATCCGGATTATGAAAACCAGACCTTCGTCAGGCTTCCGCGCTCCGCTCCATAACCCCTTGAAAGCTTGTAAACCACCAAGAACCATGCAATGCACCATGCCTCATCGAGGGGGCTCAATGAGATCAGCATCTTCACCTTTGCCATCGTTCACAGTCGCCATCGGCGCGGTATTCTTGTTCGCCTCCAGCGCCTTCATCTTAGGCATCACGTTGCAGCCAGCGAAAACTCATGCGGCTACGACTTGCGAACCTTCGATCACGAAATTCCTAAAGTCTGAAAAGAAGGCGTTTGAGACGACGTTTCACAAGGCCTATCTCATCTCAAGCAGCGACGCCGTCGAGCTTGTGGAAAACAATAACACCGATCTCTCCGAGAGCGATATTGCGGGAATCAAAGCCATCGAACATCTGCCAGGGATGGAGTTTTACTACATCGACCACAGATCTCCTGCTGGAGATGTTGGTGAACTTCTTGTTGCAATCAAAGCGGACTGTTCCGTACTCGAACGACTCCCCGTTTTCACGGAATAGCCACACACCTCGCTCCTCGACATACGTCCTGAACACAGCCTCGGCATGACCGAACACACCTCGCCTCATTCCAAAATGATTATGTTGCGGGTTAATCGTACTCACACATTTTGTTAAGATTGGATTTAGCCCAATGCTCTAGACTCACCCCTTCTTAACAATTCTCCGACAAATACCCACGACACAAAACCAAGAATTCAGAACGTTTGTGGGAGTGAATGGATAATTTCGAGAACGAAATCAAAAGTGAATTCCTTACGGAAGCCCGGGAGCTTTTGTCCGGAACGGAACAGTGTTTCCTGAGTCTCGAGAGAAATCCTTCGGATATCGAGAACTTGAACCTGTTGTTTCGTCTTGCCCATAACCTGAAAGGCTCGTCGGGCGCCGTCGGTTTCGCGGATCTGACTGACTTCACTCACAAGTTAGAATCATTGCTGCTTGAGCTCAAAGAAGGACGCATCAACGTCACGCCGAAAATCGTCGACTTGCTCTTGCGCAGTAACGACTACCTTCTTGAAACAATCGAACGCCTTCAATCCGATCTGAATGCCGACTGTAAAAACCCAAGCCTGCAAGCCGAAGTCATAGCGGCACTCGAGCATCCTGACGAAGCCATCGTAGCGAAAGATCCCGTTCCGACCGTGGCACCGAGCGTATCGCACGAGCCACCTCAAGAACTTACGATTGCTCCTCGTCAAGAAGCAGCGGCCACACACGCCTCTCAGTCGCGAGGCAAAGATGAGAACATTCGCGTGAGCTTGTCTCGTATCGAAAAGCTTCTCAACAACGTCGGAGAACTTTCCATCCTTCAAGCCGTGATGCTTCAGCAGAGCTACAATCCGGATGTCGTGATGCCGGCTCTCATGCGCGACACTCTCAACTCAATGTCAAAGATCATCAAAGAAACGCAAAGCGTTTCGATGAGCTTGCGAATGCTTCCAATTAAACAAACCTTCCAAAAAATGGAACGAATCGTACGCGATACGTCTCGAGCTTTGGGCAAAGACGTGGTTCTGCATTTGAGCGGCGAAGACACGGAAATCGACAAAACAGTCCTCGAACAAATCGCGGACCCGCTTGTGCATATCATCCGTAACGCTGTCGACCATGGTCTTGAGAACACGGAAGAACGAAAATCTCTTGGAAAATCCGCGGAGGGACACGTCCACTTGTCGGCTTCTCACCGCGCTGGTCACGTCGTGATCGAAGTTCGTGACGATGGAAAAGGACTTCGACCAGAAAAGCTCGTCGCCAAGGCGCGAGAGCGCGGTCTATTGCGTGAGGACGAAACCCTGCCAGACGACCAAGCTCTACAACTCATATTCGCTCCTGGTTTCTCGACGAAAGAAAACGTCACGGATGTCTCCGGTCGCGGCGTCGGGATGGACGTCGTTAAAACGAATATCTCCGCTCTTCAGGGACATATTGAAATCGACACTAAGCCGGATCAGGGAACGACGTTCAAAATCTATCTGCCACTCACACTCGCGATCGTCGATTGCGTCGTCATCCGCAGCGGCGCAGAGCGATACGTCGTACCTCTTGCTCAAATCAGCGAGTTCTACAGACCTCGCGCTGAGGATCTCACAGCCGTTCACGACGGTTCCGAGATTTTAACGATTCGCGAAGCGCCCATGACGGTCGTTCGTCTTTCTCAACTCATTGGTTACCCTAAAACGAAACAGTCTTCTTCTGATCTCATCGCGCTCGTCGTTACCGATACGACGAATCGTTCGGTGGCGGTACTTGTTGATCAAATTCTTTCGCAGCAACAAATCGTTATCAAACCACTGGGTCGCGAAACAAAGGGACGCACAGGCATCATGGGGTCGGCAATCTTGGGAGACGGACGCCCTTCGCTGATCTTGGACCTTTTTGAACTGACGAAAACAAATAATAAAAACATCAGCAATCGCAAACTCTCGGAGGCGGCATGAGCCAGCACGAAAAATCTGCGCGAGCCAGACAGGTCGATACCAACGAACGTTATCTCGCATTCCAGCTAGGTACGGAACAGTACGCGATACCTCTTTTGCAGGTCAAAGAGGTCATTGAAATGAATGATCCGACTCCAATTCCGCAGACTCCGACGTACTTCAAAGGCGTCATCAATTTGCGCGGACAAGTGATTTCGGTTCTCGATCTGCGTCTCAAACTACAGCTTCCAAAAATTGAAAACGGTCCGAAGACAGCCATTATCATTTTAGACCTCGATGAGGATCTATGCATGGGCGTGATTGTCGACAGAATCAACAGCGTACTCGCCTTTCCGTCGGAGAATATTTCACCAGCTCCCGACAACATGACAGGTAAAGAGCAGTATTTGACCGGTGTCGCTCGTCGCGATGGCAAGATGACACTTATTTTAAATGTTCACTCAGTCTTGAATATTCAAGATTTGGGTGCAGCACGCGTTAATCAAAATCAGAAACAAGTATCATAAGGAAAGGACGATTAGCTCATGAAGAATGCAAGTCTCAACGTAAAAATGGCAGGTCTGTTCATAGCATTCGCCCTAGGGGCCATTGCAATTGCCGGTATCGGTCTTCGCAACGTCTATCTCGTGAATCAAACGGTCGAAGGCGTTATCAGCACCAACGTTCCTCGCACTACGTATGCGATGGGCGTACAGGGTAGCGTAAGAAAAAGTGTGTCCAGCGAGCTGAGTCGACCTGACCAGCGAAAGGACATGAGCTATGAATTTCCGAATGGGAATCATCAAAGTTGAGATCAAGGTACCGGAGCTTGTTCAAGCTTTG
>JAVFAU010000006.1:0-16867 GCA_034002335.1 Bdellovibrionales bacterium
TCAAATCTACTAAAGAGGGTGAGTCGAGAAGAAGAGTCACGGTGATGGCCGCGCCGGCAAACAAGCAAAGCGGCACGAGATTGCCGAGTTGCTTGTTACGATCCGTTTTAAAAGCCTTCATCCAGTTCTTCATAGATGGTTTAAAGAGCAAGATGGAGGCCATCGTCGAAGTCGCGCCAGGAGTTTAAGGCGATTTGAAAGCAGGGAAATTGTCTCAGATTGAGACGCGGGCGAGGTTTCGAGGAGAGGTCGGCAATCAGTTAGACGCCTGTCGAAAAAGCTTACGCCAGGGCGAGCGGGCGAATAGCATGGCGAACATGAGCACTGATTTAAATACGCACCTTGCGACAACGAGCTTTGCGAACGATGCCTTTTCGAGTGGACAAGTGGGATCAAAGCTTTGGCTTTGTCAGTCGCTTGAAAACGTTTTGAAAGATCAAAGCGATGAGAGGCGACATGTCGTGTGGATCTACGGCGGCTGGCAAGGCGTACTCGGGTTCATGTTATTGAGTCGGGGAAATGCGTCGCTCCCGATTCAATGCGTGCGCAGTTTTGATCTCGATCCCGCGTGCGAGAAAGTGGCGAACGTTCTTTGTGAAAACTGGGTATGGCGAGAATGGCAGTTTCGGGCCTTCACCAAAGACTGCAACGAACTAACCCCTGACACGGAGTCTGAATTCGGCGAAAAGCCGACGATCATCGTAAATACCTCGGTCGAGCATTTTGACGACAAGACGTGGTTTGAGCGAATTCCGAAAGGAACGATCGTCGTTTTGCAGGCTTCTGATTTTGAGCATGATGGCGCTCATTCTTTGTATGCGACGAAAGAACAATTGGCGGCGGCCTTCCCTGTGAGCGAGACGCTGTTTTTGGATCAGCTGCGCTTTGATTACGGAACCTGGGGTTTTAATCGCCAGATGTTGATAGGCGTGCGATAGCGTAGCAGTTGGGTCCGAACTCTCCGGTGTGCCATTCACCCTCTTGGTGAAAACCCATGGCGCGATAAAAGTTCATTGAACTTTGTCGTGGGAATGTCCAGACGAGTGCGCAGTTCTCGGTCCGAGCTTGCAGAAAGGCGGCCTTCATCAGAGCTTGTGCGACTCCTTGGCGACGACTTTCGCTTTGAACCCAAAGGCCGCGTGTTCGATAAGCGCGTTCTTGAACTCCATTTCCGGGACTCTGTTCGATGAGCCCGCCAAAATGCCCACTGAGCACGCCGACGATGCGGGTGTCGGTTTTTGCGATGAAAAACGTCGGCGACGCCGACATCAAACTCATATCGATGCCGCCATTTCTCCCAAGCCAGGTCATCGCGCTCTGAGGTTCGATGGCGGAAGTTCGACCCGGCCAGAGTTCCATTTGCCAGATCGGAAGAACTTCTTCAAAGCGAGCCGTGAAAACTTGGAGTTGGTTCTGACTCAACGAAATTACACTTCTGCTTCAGGCGGTGGACGCAGACCTTTCTTTTTGATCTTCTCGACAAGCGTCGTGCGGTTCAACTTCAAAAGAGCTGCGGCTTGGTTGCGATTCCATCCGGTTTTCTCGAGCGCTTGTAGAATCAACGCGTTTTCGTAGGCGTCGACGGCTGAATTGAAGTCTAATCCCGACTCGGGAAGATCCACTGCATCCATCGAAAGGCCATCGTAACCGCCGGGCTTGATTATGCCGCGGGCTGCGACCTGATATTGTTCGGGAAGATCTTGAACCTCGATTGTGCCTTCGCCCTTTAGAACGGCGAGGCGTTCGACAAGGTTCTCCAGTTCACGAATGTTTCCTGGCCAAGGATAGTGTGCAAGCGAGGTCATAGCGTCTGGTGAAAAGCCAGCAAGCTGACGAGGGATGCGTGTTTGGCCTGCGCGTTCCGCCGCGCGATCGTTTGAAATCTGCATGAAGTGGTGCAGAAGAAGCGGGACATCGCCTTTGCGTTCTTTCAAAGAAGGCAGGCGTACAGGAATGACATTGAGGCGATAAAAGAGATCTTCACGGAACACGCCTTTTTGAACGGCTTTCGCTAGATCCACGTTGGTGGCCGCAATGACACGAACATCGGCTTCATGGGTTTTCATGCCGCCGACCGGTTCGAAACGGCGCTCTTGAAGGACGCGCAAGAGCTTAACTTGCAGATTCAACGGAAGCTCGCCGATTTCGTCGAGAAACAAAGTGCCGCCGTTTGCAAGATCAAAGCGCCCCTGGCGATTGGCGATCGCGCCTGTGAAAGCGCCTTTCACGTGACCGAAAAGCTCGCTTTCTAGAAGTTCGGCAGGAATGGCGCCGCAATTCACAGGTACGAAGGGTCGGTTTGAGCGCGAAGAATTGTAGTGGATGGCCTTCGCGATAAGTTCTTTGCCGGTACCGCTTTCGCCCGTAACGAGAACGGTTGAATCGGAATCAGCGACACGTTCTACCATGCTGAGGACGTGACGAATTTCATCGCTGTTACCGATGATGTTCTCGAAACGATAGCGACGAGAAAGAGCGGATCGCAAATGTTGGTTTTCGGTTTGAAGCGTCTTGTGAGAAATCGCTTTATCGACGATCGAGATCAGCTCTTCCATGTTGAAAGGCTTGGTGATGAAGTGGAAAGCCCCCATCTGCGTCGCCTTCACCGCATTCTCAATCGATCCGTGCCCGGTGAGGATGATGACTTGGCAAGCCGCGTGCGGATTCGCTAACGCCGTTGTCGTTTGTGACGACGCCACGCTTGGACCCTGGCGAATTTTCGTCATTAAATCGAGGCCATCGCCATCGGGGAGACGAAGATCGATGAGTGCGAGATCAAAAGGTGTGTCGGTCGCGAGCAGCGCTTCCGCTTCACGTTTATTATTGGCGGTGACGACTTGAAATCCTTGGCGATCAAGAATGCGGAACAAAGCTGTGCGCAGTGACGATTCGTCATCAACCACGAGCGCGCGAACCGGCTTTCCTCCAGCTTGTGAAAGTCGTGGGTTGCTACCAACGATTCCACTGATTGAATTCATCGAAGGGTCAAAAGATGAATGAGGTCCAAAGCTCTGGCTCGACATCGCGACGGCGTCCTTTCGTCGGGTGTTTTTCAGAGGCTTGTTCGCCGGAAATCCGCTCCAGCTAGGCTTTCGCCGCTTTTGCGCCTCTATTTAAAATGCTAAAGAGTTGACGAAAGAGGTGTCAAATTTTCGCCGTCAAAGATTTGTCTGAGGCTTGAAAACTGGTCTTAGGGGCACCAAGCCCCATCGTTTAATGCGTTTGGACGGAGGGGGGCAGGGAAAGAATTGCCAGCTGGACCTGGTCATTCTTTCTCAACTCAAGGCGTCCACCGTGTTCAGTGAGTATTTGTTCAGCAACCGTGAGGTCGAGCTTTCCCTTGTCTGAAGCGTGTTCCCCGCCTGCCGGCAATGGGCCTTCGATCAATATTTTGATTTCTCCGCTCGGCGCGCGTTCGAGTTTCAAAATGATCTGACGATCTCGTTTCACCGAAAGCACGAGCAAGACGGCGCGAATGGCCTGCGCGAGCAAATTGAACCGTGCTTTGACCAGAAAGGCTTCTCCGTGAAGGGGTCCGTCTTTTGAAGCGTCGCTTTCGATACGGAAGCGAATGCCGCGCGACCGGGTTTGAAGCTCAGTGATCTTGATGGCTTGTTCGATGATCTCCAGCAAATCATGTTCGCTCGCGGCGCTCTCGTCGGCGCGACGAGAGAAGCCGAGTAGGTCGCGCACGATCTCGGCGCAGCGACGCGTGCCGCTTTCCATTTCTTTTAGTTCTTTGTACAGCTCGTCCTTGCCTTCGAATTCGAGGTCCCGAAGGTCCATGAGTAAAAGCTGAATGTGACTCAACATGCCGCCGATGGGATTGTTCAACTGATGCGCGATACTCGAACCGATGGTTCCGAGTTCGGCCATCTTCGAAGATTCGACGATGCGTTTTTCAAAACGAACCGTTGTCGTGGCATCGCGATAGAGATGCACAAGCAGTGGTGAATCGAAGTTATCGATCGATGGGAGTTCGTTTTGAACGTCGAGATCGTCGTTTTGCTTGAGCGGGCGCGAGTGAACGTCGCATGTCTGTTCGTTTCCGCTTTCGACTCGGAATTGTCGGGCGCTCAAATACCGGCGACCGTCGCGCGAATCAAGTCGATGCTGGTTCTGTTGAACGGGGCAGCCGGCACAGGGCTCAGCTCGTTCGAAGACAGCCTCGTAACAGGGGCGTCCCACGACCTTCTCTGGCGGACGTCCGCGCAGGAGCGCGCGATTGCCGCGCACCAAGCGAAGCTGATCATCGAGCACGGCAACCGGGTCGACGATGGCATTGAAGGTTTCTTCCCACTCTCGTTTGATTTGTTCCATCCGTTCCAGCGACCGAAGCCGGGTGACGGCTAGAGACACCGCCTCCACAATGGGAGCAAGGAAACTGCGATCATCCGATCGAAACGGTCTAGAAGGACTGCGTCCAAAGTGGATGTGTCCGTATTGTCCGTGGCGTTCGGCGCCGATCGAAAGCGCGGATGAGAACACGGCGCCTGCGCGAGCATCGATGGGCGCGTCGAGGCGACTTTGCGCTGTGAAGGCGATGCGAACCCATTCCACGCCAGGTGCATCGCTTGCCGCGTGTTTTTTGGGGTGAAGAACCTCGACCAAGAGGCGTTCCATCTCGGGGATGCTGTGGCTTAAGTGAACAGCATTGAGGGCTCGGTGCATGATCTCGTTTCGTCGATGATTCAACTGCAGCCGTTCGGTGCTGGCGTTGAGTTCGGCGCGTCGGTCTTCGATGCGTGATTCGAGTTCTCGCGACAGTTTTTGAAGCGATTCGTTGTGCTCGTGATAGAGAGCGAGCGACTCGGCGGCTTGTCGGGCTTCTTGTGCCTGATCGACGGCCTGAAGGGCCTGTCTGTGAAATTCAGGAGAGTCGAAGGATTCCACCCACGCAAACAGCGAAAGGGAGCGAAGGGTGGTGAGAACCTCTTCCGAGGCCTTATTTGAGTTTCCCACGGCGATGATCTGGCCGGTCGGTCGTTCTTTGCAAAAGCGCGTGAGCAAGGCGGTTTGACCCTGCAGGAGTTCGGTCGAAAGTGCGAGGACATCCACGCGATTCGCGGACCAGTTCTCGAGTGAGTTTTCAGATAAAATGACGGCGCCGAGGCTTTCCGCGACTTGTCGTAGGGACTCGTGCGCGGGGTCGCCGATCAGTGCGATCGACGACGTGAGGTTCGACTCGTGCGTGAGCTCTTGTGTCGATTCGTGTAGGGGTTCGGTCTGAGGGGATTTCATCGTTGCGGAAGGTCCTGATCGCTGAACTGTTGTTTCCAAAGAGACAGTAACTCGGCGGGCGAAGAGACTTCGAAATCAGGAATCTCCCATGGTTTTTGCGGAACCAGGGCCGCGTGTTCGCCATGGCGAATCCAAGCGGTCTTCCAGCCGATCAGTTTGGCTTCGCCGAGATCGGTGTCAACGCGGTTGCCGATGGAAAGCGGCGGAAGCGTATCGTTTTCGTAGGTGTTTGCGATGCTTTGAAAGGCGACTTGTTTGGCGCCAATGCCGTCTTTTGCGGACGCTCGCGCTTCAACGCACTGAACGGAGGTGAAAAAATCGCGTATGCCGAGGCGATCGATTTTTTTGTTCTGAGTGGTTGCGTCTCCCGACGTGACGAGATGGATATTCGCTCGCGAGTGACTCCATTCCAGAATTTCACGGGCCCCGGACGTAAGACGGATGGCTTCGTCCGGAAGTGTTTCAAGCGGATGTTTAAAAAAGGCATCTCGCGCGACTTGCGCCAGTAGAACGGTGTCGATTGACCGTGGGTGCGGGGAGGGGGAAGTCGAGATCAACGAGAGGGCTTGGTGCGCGAGACTGAGCCAGATATCTGACCGTGGGTCGGTTTTAAGAAGCGAGGATCTTTGTTTAAGTAAAAATTCGACTTCGTTGGACGGGACGTTTTGAGATTCGTTGAAGTCGTACTTCGCGGCGAGCAGGGCCGAGACGGCACGTCTGGCGGCGGCGGGAATCAACGCACCCGACGTATCAAGCAAAGTGTCATCGAGATCGAACGCGATGTTTTGATACAGCCTCACGGTGCCCCTCGATGTGAGGACTGGGTTTTAAAAATCGCGTGCATGCCTTGAGAAAAGCGTGGCCAGATCGTCGAAAAATCCAAAAGGTTCTCTTGTTCTTCGATGCAGATAACGGGAATTCCTTTTTCGAACCACCCGTAGCGACTAAGTGACCCCGGTGTGGGGTACCCGATTTCGGGTACGAGTTTATAAGAACTACTCTGCGCAAGATGCTCCGCTGGCTGTGGAGTGAGCCGCATGCCGTCAATACCGGAGCTTTCGCCTGTGGCGACAATGCACGGCTCCCATGAATGGCAATGAATAAGAAGCCGTGGCTTGTGGGTTTCGATGAGCTCGACAATGCCGGCGACCTCGGGTTCGCTCATAGGGCTTGGACCGGGATTGTAGCGCGCCGTATCTTTTTTGGGGTCGTCGAGTTTGACCGTGGGTGTCCAGTCTTTTGAGGGGTAGTTGCGGTTTAAATCTACGCCGCGTCCGTTCACACGAGTTTTAGCTATAAAACCGTCGACATTCAGGCACGGGATGAGAATCCACGGAACGAGTGCTTCGGATTTAGACCACTCCGTCAACGCGGTGAGTGTGTTTTCGGCAAGGTGCACGCCTTCGGGTTCGTCGCCATGTACACCTCCGAAAAGCAGAATCGGACGCTCTGCCATGAGTTCTGTCAGTGGGCGCGACGAATAGAGTGAAATCGGGGTGCCAAGCGCGGTTTTTTTCCAACACTCGAGCTTCGAAACCGTGTTCAAAAAGTCCCTCCGTTTTCTCTATTGTGCGGGTCCTTGACCCCCTTGTCGAGGCCCAGCTAGGTTCATCGGAATGAATAACGAAAGCTCGTCCCATTCGAACACGCCGTCTTCGGCTCCTCTGTCTGTGATTGTTCTTGCTGCCGGCAAGGGAACGCGCATGAAATCGCCGCTTCCAAAGGTTCTTCATCCGGTGGTGGGCCAGCCAATGGTAGGGCGAGTTCTGAACGCGGCAAAGGCCGTCGGCGCAAAAGAGCTGCGCGTGGTTGTGGGCTATGGCGAGTCTTTGGTCCGTCGTGTGATTGAGCCGATGGGAGCCGTCGCGTTTCCTCAAACGGAACAAAAAGGAACCGCGCATGCCGTGATGGCCGCTCAACCTGAATCTCTAAACGGCACGGTTTTGATTCTGAACGGTGACAACCCTCTGCTTGAAGCATCGGATCTCGAAAAAATTCTGGCTGAGTTCAACGACGCTCGTGCGGATCTTGCGGTTGTGACGGCTGAGATGAAGTCGCCCGGTTCTCTTGGTCGCATTGTGCGCCAAAAGGGAGAGCTGCGTGCGATCGTCGAAGCAAGTGATGCGGGACCCGAGACATTGCGCATTCGCGAAGTCAACAGCGGTGCGTACGTGGTGAAGGCTTCGGTTTTGGCAAGCTTGCTTCCGCAAGTGAAGCCGAACAATGCGAAGGGTGAATTCTATTTGACGGATATTATCGCTCTTGCTCTCGAGGCTAAGGGTAAAGATCGTTTGAAGGTTATGGCGATCAAGGCTCGCCCAGCGGTTGCATTCGGAGTGAACACGCAAGAAGAGTTGGCGAAAGCCTCGAACGTCGTTTTTAAGCGGAACAGTCGTCGTCTCATGGAAAATGGCGTGGTCATGATTGATCCGCGCACGGTTTACGCTGAAGACGACGTTTTGATCGGGAGCGGAACGGTCGTTTATCCGGGTGTCTACTTGCGCGGCGCGACCCGTGTCGGAAGCTACTGCGTGCTTGAGCCGGGGGTGCATATCATCTCGTCGTCGATTGCCGACAGCACGCATGTGAAGGCCGGTTGCTATTTTGAAAATGCCGTCGTCGGTGAAAAGGTTCAGATCGGACCTTACGCGCGTCTTCGTCCGGAATCGCAAATCGGTCGCGAGGCGCAGATCGGGAATTTTGTGGAACTCAAGAAAACGACGTTCGGAGCGCGTTCGAAGGCCGGGCATCTCACATATTTGGGTGATGCGATTATCGGCGAGGACGTGAATGTCGGATGCGGAACGATCACGTGCAACTACGCGGCTGACCGCAAGAAATATCAAACGGTTGTTGAAAACGGTGTCTTCGTCGGAAGCGACGTGCAGTTCGTCGCTCCGGTTAAAATCGGCGAAGGGGCGGTCATCGCGTCAGGTTCGACGATTACGGAAGATGTTCCGGCTAAATCGCTCGCGATCGCTCGCGGGCGCCAAGTGAACAAAACTGAATGGACTCCGAAGAAGAAGTAAAGGATCGAAGATATGTGCGGAATTGTAGGTTACTTCGGAATGAAAGACCCAAAAGACGTCATCGTCGGTGGGCTTAAGCGACTTGAATATCGTGGTTACGACAGCGCGGGCGTCGCGATCTTGGATGGAGCCAAGGGCTCCGAGCATATTAAGGTCGTTCGTGCGCAGGGGAAACTCGCGGAGCTATCGAAGAAGCTGGAAACTGAAAAATTCTCTGGACGTCTTGGCATCGGCCATACGCGCTGGGCGACTCATGGTGTACCAAGCGAACGCAACGCGCATCCACACACGGTTGATGGCGTTTCATTGGTTCATAATGGGATCATCGAGAACTACCAAGAGATCAAAGCGGAGCTTGCGCGTTCGGGAGCGACGTTCACCAGCGATACGGATTCCGAGCTTGTCGCGCACCTTCTTGCGCGCAAGGTAAAAGAAACCGGCGATCTTTTTAAAGCTGTCGAACTCGTGCTTCCGCTTTTAACGGGCGCGTACGCGATTCTCGCCGTTTGGGAGAAACAGCCCGATGTCATGGTCGCTTTTAAAAACGGGCCGCCTCTTGTCGTCGGTGTCGGCGACGGAGAAATGGTGATCGCAAGCGATGTGCAAGCGATTATCGAACACACAAAGCGAGTCGTGTACCTTGAAGATCACGAGATTGTTTTGGTGAAGGGAAATGAGCTCACGGTGTTTTCCGCCGCTGGTCAGCCGATAAAAAAAGACGTGCACGAGATCACGTGGTCGGCCGAGCAGGTTGAAAAAGCCGGCTTCAAACACTTCATGCTAAAGGAAATTCATGAGCAGCCGCGTGCGGTTGCAAACGCATGTGCTCCGCATATCGACCTCAATGAAAAGCGCGTGCGTCTTCATGGTGTCGGACTCACCGATGAACAATTGAAAAGCATCAAACGGATTTTCGTCGTTGCATGTGGTACGAGTTTCTATGCGGGCATGGCCGGTAAGTACTTGATCGAGCAACTGGCGAAGGTGCCGGTTGAGTGCGATATCGCAAGTGAGTTCCGTTACCGCAATCCTGTTATTCCGCCAGACTCGTTGGTTCTTACGATCTCTCAGTCGGGTGAAACCGCCGATACGCTTGCGGCTTTACGACTTGCTAAACAAGCGGGAGCGTTGACACTTTCGATTTGCAACGTTCGGGCATCGTCGATCGATCGCGAGGCGCACGGACGACTTTTCATGAATTCAGGCCCTGAGATCGGAGTCGCTTCGACAAAGGCGTTTGTTTCGACCCTAGCGGTTTTGAATATGTTCGCGCTCGCGCTGGGCGATATGCGAGGAGTTCTAGGTATAAAGGAGCACCAAGAGGCGGTCGAAGACCTATTGGCTGTACCGGCGCAAATGGAAGCGGTGCTTTCGTACGACAAGTTTTTTGCGGAGGCTGCGGTGAAGCTAAAAGCATACCGCGGCATCTTGTTCATGGGGCGCGGAATCAGCTACCCTATCGCGCTTGAGGGCGCACTCAAGCTTAAAGAGCTAGCCTACATGCACGCGGAAGGTTACGCGGCTGGTGAGATGAAACACGGACCACTGGCTTTGATTGATGAGCGTATGTTGATCGTGATGGTGTGCCCATCCGACAGCAACTACGAGAAAACGCTCTCGAACCTCGAAGAGGCGCGCGCACGCGGCGGAAAAATCGTGTCGATCGGCACGGGTGACAACGCTCAGTTAAAGTCGGTGAGCGATGAGTATCTTTCGCTTCCAAAAGCGAGCTGGACGATCAATCCGATCCTGGCCGCGGTTCCGGTTCAACTTCTCGCGTATCATGTCGCGGATGCGATGGGGCACGATGTAGACCAACCTCGAAATCTCGCGAAGTCGGTTACGGTGGAGTGATATGTTTAAGTCTGTCGTTTCTTTTTACATGTTGATTGCTGTGACGGTTGCGTTGACCGCTTGTAGCAGTAAAGGCCCCAAAGAGGTCTCTCCCGAGGAGCTTGAGTCTGCTCTTGATCGCGCGGCTTCTCGATTATCGCTTCAGGAACTTGATCAAGCCGCGTTGGTTTTTCGTGTGGCTTTCGACAAAGCGCTTGATAGCTGGGGCGGACCGACGGATCAGGCCGTGCCGGGTTGTCGCATCACCGGAAAAGAAGCTGAGAATGGCTTGGCGGCAATTCGTCCTTGGCGTGATCGTCGCGCATTGGAGCAAGCCGAGCTTTTGTTGGCATCGCCGAAAAGCTACAAGCTGCCGGTGAACGTCGAAACATGTGAGCGCGATTGCTCTTGCAGTGTGGGCTTGGCGGTGTACGAGGCCGCGGAGCTTGATAAAAAATCTCACGCGAAAGTACGCGAATTAAAACGCATGCGCTCGCGACTGGAAGCTAAGTCGGAACTGATTTCATCAGAACGTGCGGAGCTTTGTGCCGAAGGTGTTACTTGGATCTGTCAGTCGGATCTTTTGAAGGCTCTCAAGGCGACGACGGCGGAGGCGACCTCTGGGGTGATAGGTTCGCCTAAAAAAGGATCAGCGAATTGATGGGGGTGTTAGGAGTGCGTTTTATTCCCGCTGTGATGTCCGGAGGAAGTGGTACGCGTCTTTGGCCCGTTTCGCGGCAAAGCTTTCCTAAGCAGTTCTGCGAAATCTTCGGTCAGGGGTTGCAGAATTCGCTCTTTGCAAAGACGGTGAATCGCATTCGTCCCTTCGGCTCTCCTTGGACGGTGACAGTCGGAGATCTTAAGATTCTAACGGAGAAAACCCTCGAGACCCTCGAAATTCCTCGCGCTGAGATCGTACCGCAGACGATGTACGAACCGCGCGGGCGCAATACGGCCCCCGCCATCGCATTCTTGTGCCGAACACTTCAGATGCGCGATCTTGCCGATGCGGTGGTCGGTATCTTTCCCGCGGATCAGCTGATTCAAGATGAAATGCGTTTTCAGAAGACGGTCGCAACCGCAATTGAGTTCGCCGAGCAGGGTGAAATCGTAACGCTTGGTATTCGCCCGACGTTTCCGGCAACGGGGTATGGGTATATTGAAACAAAAGATGATGCTGTCAGTCCGAGTGGAAAACCCGGAAAACGTGCGATCCGTTTTCGGGAAAAACCAGACGAGGCTACGGCAAAAGAGTTTTTGCTGAGTGGTGGGTTTTATTGGAACGCGGGAATGTTTGTTTTCAAAGCCTCGCGCATGATCGAACTTCTTAAGAAACATGCTCCAGGCGTGTGGCAACCGTTTGATCAATTGAAACCTGATCTTTCAAACATCCGTGACGTCTACGAAAAAGTCGAAGCGATCTCGATCGATTACGCGGTGATGGAGAAACTTGACTCGCACATCACGGTTCCGTGCGAGTTCGACTGGAGTGATGTCGGTTCATGGGATGCGACTTCGGACTTCGTGATGGAGAGTCTTGCTACAGGAGATCACGAGGATTCGGGTGGTTATCAAACTCAGACGGCGGCGGCGATCATCGCGACATCCGCGGCGATTCAGGTCGAGAGCCAGAGGAACGTCGTATTTCCAACGGATGACAAGAGCTATGTGTTTGTCGGGGTCGATGACATCGTTGTTGTCGATACGCAAGATGCGACCTTGATCGCAAGGCGTGGCCAATCCGAAAAAGTGAAAGATGCGGTTGAGCGTCTTAAATCTTCCGGGCGACGTTCGCTCGACCGGGCGACTCAGCACTCATTTGAAGTGCGACCGTGGGGACGATTTGAGGTTCTAAAAGACAACGGTGTTTTTAAATCAAAAATGATCACTGTCGACGCTGGTGCTCAGATTTCGTATCAATCGCATGCGAAACGTTCCGAACACTGGATCATCGTGAGTGGTCGGGGCGAAGTAGTTTTGAACGGAGAGACGACACCTGTCGAACCAGGCTCTCATGTGTTCGTTCCAGTCGGGGCCAAGCATCGTATTCGCAACACGGCAAAGCCTAAAGTCGGGGAGCCGCTGGTCTTTATCGAGGTGCAGCTTGGTACTTACTTCGGTGAGGATGATATCATTCGATATGAGGACGCTTACGGGCGTGTTTGATTCGGGATTTAGTCCGATGGATTGGATGATATGTCGAACGAAATGTCAGAGGGGTCGCTAAAGAGGGATTTCTTGCAGAGCGCGGTTGTGCAAGAAGCCTATCGTGACTTGACCGATATGTGTCGTGGTGACTGGCGGCAGCTGGGGAACGCGCATATTCTTGTCACTGGCGGGACAGGCTTTTTCGGCTCGTGGATTCTCGCGAGTTTCGTGGCCTTGCGAGCGCAAGGATTTCCCATTGAGTTGACGGTTCTCAGCCGTAATCCAGAGCGCTTTTTGGCGCGAAACCCATCTCTCACTCAGGTGCCAGGTTTGAACTTTCGTCGCGGCGATGTGTGTGAGGCGACGATCCCCTTTAGTACGACACATGTTCTTCATTTCGCGACCATGGCGGCGGAGCGAGGAAATCTCGCGGCTGAAAAGGAGATGCAAAGAACGATTGTCGATGGCACTCGGCACATGCTTGCGGAAGCCGGACGGGTCGGAGTCGAGCGGTTCCTGCTCGCGAGTTCGGGGGCCGTTTATGGCGTGGGCAAAACGGATATGCCGGTCGAGTCCACCCTTCGCTTGGAGACTTCGAATCAAGGTGGCGGCGCGAATCTGCCGCCGTATGTTGTCGCGAAACGCGAGGCGGAGCGTCTGGTGATGGGAGCGCCGGGAGTTCATACCGTGATCGCAAGAGGTTTTGGCTTTAGTGGTCCGTTGTTTCCGCTCGAGGGGCAGTTTGCGATTTCAAGGTTCTTCACGGCGGCGTTTCACGGACTGCCGATTCCGATTCGCTCGCCGGATTCGATTCGTTCTTATTTGGATGGGCGTGACCTCGCGGCGGCGTTGTGGCGTGTACTTGCAAGAGGGCGCACATCTGAGGCCTATAACGTCGGTTCGGACGAGTCGGTGACGATACGAGAGCTGGCCGATTTGATTCGCGCCGTCGCACCGAAGGTTGGCTTGCGTGTTCCAGATGTCAGACTCGCAATTCCAGAGGCGCGGCATGCTCCCGATATTTACCGACCCTCCGTTGAAAAGTTGCGGAATGAACTAGGCTTGAGCCAAACGATCTCGCTACGCGATAGTTTGCACGATCAAGCAAAATGGATTCGCGAAAGTCAGTAACTTAAGACGCTTAAGAAGCTAAAGAGCGTTTTTTCAGAGCTGCGCCTGGATAATTTATTTGCATAAAAATATAAACAATATACGGCCAATATCCCAAACGTCTTATTATTAACATAAAGATGAAAAGAACTATTCCATAGCGCCCATTTCCACTACTCTTAATAGAAAGACATAAACAACCAGAGGTGGCACGTGGCAAGGCCGATACGCATCGCCGAGACGCCGTCAAATTCGGAAATCGTGAGTCCAACAGATCTGGCGGCCTTTGTGAGAGCACGTCGAACTCAAGCTGGCCTGCGAATCGACGACGCTGCCGAGTTATGTGGCGTTTCGGTGGTGACTCTTTCGAAGATTGAAACTGCAAAAGGTGGAGTGAACGTCGAAAGTCTTTTCAGAGTTCTAAAAGGCCTCGGAATTCGGCTTCAGGTGAAACCGTGGTAAATCGTTCGATCTCCCAAAAAAAGCCGACTTTGGAGATCGCGCACGAAGAGCGGAAAGTGGCAACTTTGAGCTATGATCTTTCGAACGATTCCTATCTGCTTCAGTACGCGGACGATTGGAAAGAGGACGGATTTCCACTATCGCCTCACTTGCCGCTTCAAGGCGAAGTGCCCACAGACAATGTTAAAAAGTTCCTAGAGAATCTCCTGCCGGAAGAAGGCGGCTTAAAAAAGCTTGCTCGTGCGCTTCATATCGAACGTTCAAATATTTACGCGCTCATTTCCGCACTTGGGCAAGATGCGACGGGAGCATTCGCATTTCGCTCCGGCAGCGAAAATATAAAAACGGTATTTCGAGAGATTTCGATTGAGGAGCTTACAAAGCGTGTGTGCGAACGCTCGGTAAAGCCCATCAGTATGTGGGATGGAAAACCGAGACTTTCGCTTGCAGGGGTACAGGAAAAGCTTGGGATCACTTTAAGGAACGGAGTTTACGGACTGGGGGACGGTCGAATTTCTTCGACTCATATTTTGAAGTTTGGCAGTCGAGAACAAAACCTTGTCCTGAACGAGTACTTTTGTATGAAGCTTGCGGAGGCCGCAGGGATTCCAGTTGCAAGAGTTGAGCTTCGGCAATTCGGAGAACGAGTTCTTGAAGTCGAGAGGTTTGATCGTGCTTGGGCGGCCAAAGATCATGTCGTTCGAAGGCACATCATCGATGGCTGTCAGGCGCTCAATGCGCCGCCCGCGTTTAAGTACCAAAGAATTGTCCCAGTTGGGCCTGATCGAGACAGCTTCATGGGGCCGGTCAACGTCGAGAGTTTGGCCGGATTTTGTGACCTCTGTATCGTCCCGGCCAAAGCGCGACTTCAAACCTTGAGATGGATTCTATTTAACCTTCTCATCGGAAACTCAGATAGCCACGGAAAGAACATCAGTTATTTTGTTTCGTCGAAAGGTTACGAAGTTGCACCTGCGTATGATCTTGTCAGTGTTGCCATGTACGAGGACTTTCATCAAGAGCTGGCCTTTGAAATCGGAGACACTTTTGATCTAGACCAAGTGAAAGCCTATCAGCTAGCCGAAATGGGAAAGGCAATGCGCTTGGAGCCACGTTTTATTGGGAGCCAGCTTAGGAAGCTTTGCATGGTGGTAAATAAACAAATTGAGACCATCAAAATTGCCGACCTCGCCAAAGCGGAAGGCATATTTATCGAGAAGCTAGTCTTAAGCATCCAGAAACGCGTGAGAACTTTCGCGAAGTATTCGAATCAGCTTAAGTAGCTTTAGTACGCCTTTTCGCTGACATGGCACACAAGCTTCTCAAGAGCTACCATCATCGACAAGATCCGTAGATTCGCGCAGATTCTGAACCCAGCGGTAACTTTCCGTGCGAGCGATTTGGAGCAGGAGTTAAGCTATTCCTAGCCACAGTTCAGGAGTCGTGTGCGCGAATAGAGGTCGGTTGATGTGTTGGACTTACGAGTCGCTAACGAGTTTTTTTCGGCAGGTAGCGCCGATTACGCGTGTGTCCGATCGCCTTTAGATTTGGATTCGATTCAAGATCGCGTTGAGCTTGGCGTCTTGAAATGGCTCCGCCGCAAGAGTTGATGTAATCGGAAACCGAGATAGAAGTGTTTTCTAACAGAGTCTCAGTGATTTGATCGAGTAAAAGTTGTCGAGTTTTTTGCGATAAAAGAGTTCGCTTCTCTGGTACGCGGCCCTTGGCTAACAGAGACGCTGAGCCGATGAATCCTGATTGAGTGTATGGTTTCGATTTTCGAGCGATTTCATTTTCAATGACAACGCGATTTGGGCGTTGAAGTGGAATAAAAAACAGGTCGTCGCTTTTTTGTGGAAAACGCTGCTCAATGGCGTGAATCAGGGCTTTCAGTGCGGTCGTTTGTGACTTGAGGAGGTTGTGGTCAGTTGAGTTATTTTGCTGACTCAAGGTGACGAATCGCAAAGGAACGAGAATGGCCCTTGGCCAGGGAAGCTTCGATAGGGCGGTTAATAAAGAGAGTGTAGGAATTTGATCCCATTTTTTTGAAAGGTATCCTGTTAAAATCTCAGCTAGTCGTGGATCGAGTCTGGCCCATTGTGAAAGTTTGGCAATATCGTCGGGCGTGATGTGAGGGTGGGCGACTTCAAGTTGCCGATCATTATGCGACTTTTTCAAAAAGTCGCAATGTAAATAAACTATGTAATTACAATATGTTATAATCTGGAGCGGATTGACGGAATTCGAGGTGTAGAGCGAAGTCTACTCATTGGCAGTTGCCAATTTGTAACAAGATTGTTATAAATTGACGTATGAAGAGGCTTGCTAAGAACCCGTTCAAATTTGGCGATCCGGTTGAGGGGGATTATTATTTTCCACGCCCTGAGCTTTCAAAAATCGTCATGCAGCTATTAGATAGTCGTGTTCATACGGTCTTAATCGGCCCACGGCGCTTTGGAAAGACGTCGTTCGTATTAGATTCGCTTCGTCAACTCGAAGCCCAGGGAAAGACTTGTATCTTCATAGATGTTTTCAATGTGACATCACATCGAGATTTTTTGCTGCAAATTCTTCGTGCACTGCGAGGAAACACAACGTGGTCTCAACGTTTGAAGCTTTGGGTCGAGTCCATTCCGCGATTGCGACCTAAGTTCAATTGGCAAACAAATCACAGTACAGGTGAAACTACGTTTTCCGTTTCTCCAGAGGTCGCTGAAAGAGACCTAAAAGACCTTATCCAAGATTCCATAATCGCTCTTGGTGAAATCGGTGAGCAGGTCATTGTTGCGATCGATGAATTTCAAACAATTGCCGAACTCGGCGATCAAGGTTGGCTTGAGGCGACCTTGAGAACTCAAATGCAGCAGCTTAAGAATACAGCTTTCCTTTTTACGGGCTCAAGACGCTCCGTTATCAACGACATGTTAAACAATTCCTCGCGCCCATTTTATCGGGCTTGTCAGCCATTGGAGTTCCCTGTACTTGACCGCGCTTTTTCTGATTGGATCGTTTCACGGTTTGGTTCGGTTGGGGTTGTATGTGAT
>JAVFAU010000007.1:0-15817 GCA_034002335.1 Bdellovibrionales bacterium
CTGTTGAAGTGCCGCTTGTTGGTCAAAAGAAGCGGCGAATTTTTTCGTTAAGAGATCGACGTTGACACCTAAGGATAAGAGTTCTGAAAGCGTCACGCCTTGTGTTCTCTTCTCGAGTCGTCCGCCGTCGTCGCGCGTGATGAGCGCGCAGTGAAAAACAACGGCTCGATCGCGCGCGTTCACCCAGTTTCGAATAAGCGCCTGCACGTTCTCGACGGGTTCGAGATCCCAGGCGCGAACGAGCACATGAAAATCGCCTTCGGCGTCGTCAATCGCGCATGCGAAATTGTAGCCGGGGGCGAAACCTTCGCCACCCGGTCGAGTGCGCGCGACAATTGGATCGTGGCGGCCGCCCTGTCCTGGTAGCGTGTCGCTTTCTGGCATACGCCATCGCCAAGCAAGGGTATCTGCGGGTTTGTAGTCGGCTAGACTCGATGAATCGCGATTGCGGCAACGGCCGGAGTATTCGGACGGAGTGCCAGAGTGTGGGGCCGTGGCGAACTGTTCGAGGTCGCGCAGGACGTCTTTGCGAGAGCAGTCGCACGGATAGATACGACCTTCGCTACGAGCCTTATTGAAAAATTCAAGGTGACGTTCATAGCGAGTGGATTGACGAATGGACCATTCGTAGTCGGCGTCGTGTTCGATTCCGATTCTTTTTAAGTCGATGGCCTGTCCATTTTCTGGATCGAACCAAGAGTCTTTCTGAGCGCGCGCTGTGTCGATGTCTTCGACCCGCAACACGAGAGGCTCGTGAAGCGCTTTGGCCAAAGCATTCGCGACCCATGCTGTCCGTAGATTTCCGACGTGAAATCGACCGGTGGGGGACGGGGCAAAGCGGACACCGCTACCGTGAGGTTTGTTACTCGCGATCATGAGTGGTCTTGATACCGGCACGTGTGATGATTTCCGAATTTACAGCGGGATAGCGATCGAGAAAAAGATAGCTGTAAGGCCGTTGGAAGTTCGAATCGAGCGCTTGCGCTTCTTGAAAGCTCAACGGCTCTGGCAGTCTTAAGAAGTTTTTGAGTTCAATTGCGAATCCGACTGCGCGTTCGCCGTAATACTCGTTGAGTCCTTCGGGTGTTGTGCCGGATGAGCGCCAAGTGAGATTGATGATCTCTTGCGGGCTACCGGCAAGAGCCTCGGTGACTTCCGCAATGGCCACGAGTTTCATCGCCTTATTGTCGAGAAATAAAATATGGCTGAACGCATCCGCGGGAAGGCTCTTGCGGTATTCAAAAGACTTCTTTCCGTCCTCAATCCACCCAAGGAACACGGGATTGATCGAGAGAATGATGGCGCAGAAGCGTTCGCGGTTTGGCTCGAACCTTTGAAGCGTCACGCTGCCGTTTGCTTCGATGGGAACTTTGAGGGAGCCGGATGTTTCGCAGACGGAGTGTTTCGTTGATGATTTTGTTTTGTCGCCGTGGTGTTCGCCTAAAGCACGATCGTCTTCGTTGTGGCGGACGCAGGAGGTCAGTGCCGGGGTCATGAGGCTGAGGAAGCAGAAGGTGAGAAGTGTGGATCGTAGCTTCATGAATGGCCCCCTCTTTTGCGGTACAAATGAAAACGGCCCCGGTTTCCCGGAGCCGTCGAGGGCGGTTAGGCCTTCTCGATTTCTTCGCGTGAAACGTCTTTGACGTCGGCTTTCGAGATAAGCCAATCGACGACACGCTCTTCAGTCAACTGATAGCGCAGGCGCGAAGCACGATCTTCGTCCGCGTAGAATTCTTTGACGCGCTCAAGCTCAATGCCAGTTTGTTTCGCGTATTCTTCGAACTTCGCCGCCAAATCAGCCTCTGTTGCGCGAAGGCTGTGGTCGACGGCGATTTTATCGAGAAGGAAGCTCGAGCGGATCATGAAGGCCGCTGTTTCGTCGAAGTCGTCCTTCCACTTGTCTTTGTACTCTTCGAAGTAATCCGCGCCGAGGCCTTGGCTCTCCATGCGCTTTTTAAGGTCTTCGACGAGGGCTTTCTTCTGCTCGGTCATCAAAGCCTTGGGAACATCGACAGGGTTTTTCTCGACAAGCGTCTTCATCAAGCGGTCTTTCAACTCGTCCTTGATGCGCTTTTCTTCGCGCTTCGTGTAGTCCTCTGCGATTTCGTTCTTGAGCGCTTCAAGTGAATCGTACTTCGCGTTCAAAGATTTTGCGAACTCGTCGTTGAGCTCGGGGAGGTCCTTCTTGAGAAGCTTTTGGATTTTCACTTTGAACGTGACAGGTTTTCCCGCAAGTTCCGCGACATGATAATCCGCAGGGAACGTGATTTTGATTTCACCGTCCACGCCGGGAGCGAGTCCGATAAGACCGTCTTCGAAACCAGGGATGAACGTGTTTGAACCGAGCTCAAGCTCGTGTCCTTCAGCTGCGCCGTTTTCGAGTTCGCCGGATTCGAGAAACCCCTTGAAGTCGAGCACTGCGATATCGCCTTTTTGCGCCGGACGATCCTCAAGCACCGGCACGTTTGTCGCGCGGCTTTTGCGGATGTCGTTCAATGTGTCTTCGACGAATGAAGGCTTGATCTCGAACTTTTCACGCTTCAGCGGAAGGCCTTCGACTTGTTTCAGCGTTACGGTCGGGCGCACTTCGAACTCGGCCGTGAACGCGAAATCAGCGTCGTCATTCAGAGCATCGAACTCGATTGTCGGAAAGCTAACGGGATCAAGCGAATGTTCACGCAGCGCCGAAACGTAGAACTTCTGAACGAGGTCGTTTACGACGTCCTGCTTCACGCGGTCGCCGTAGATTGATTTGACGGTGCCGATCGGAGCTTTCCCTTTACGGAACCCTTTGATGGCGACGTGTTTTTGGATGGAACTGTATGCAGTTTCGAAGGCTGCTTTTACTTCAGCTGCAGGAACTTGGATGTTGAGCTTGCGCTCCAATGTCGAAACTGTCTCGAGTGTAGCTTTCATGAGCATTTCCCCTAAATAAATCAGTGGCGAAGTGATAGGAGAACCGTCTAGAAAAGTCTAATGTTTTCGTGTTTTAAGGTGGTGCCATAGTGGTTGAGGCTTTTTCGGGAAAGGCCGCGGAATTCGTTGCGAGACCCTATGTATTCGTCTCTGGCAAAGGAGGCGTCGGGAAATCCCTTGTTGCAGCGTCTCTTGCGGCTTCAGCGGCCCGTATGGGGCGTCGGACGCTTCTGGTAGAAACGGGAGATCGGTCGTATTTTCGCGACTTTCTGGGGCTTCAGGAGGTCGGACACGTCCCTGGGCCTTCAGGAATGGGGTTTGATATCGCTCTATGGAGCGGTGAGAGCTGCCTTCGCGAGTATGTGCTGCACCTTCTCAAGCTCGAGAGACTTTACAAGATATTCTTTGAAAATAAGGTCATGAGGGCTTTGGTGAACGTCGCGCCGGGCCTCGGAGAGATCGCGATCCTTGGAAAAATTACGTCTGGAATTAGGAAAGTCGGGCCGCCCATGCGCTACGACACCATTGTCGTGGACATGCCTTCGACGGGGCATGCATTGGCGATGTTTCGTGTGCCAAAGGGAATGGCCGAGGCGATTCAGATCGGCCCGATTGCAGTGCATTCGGGAGAGGTCGATCGGTTGTTGCGCGACCCGAACGCGTCGGGACTTGTTGTCGTGAGCTTGCTTGAAGAGTTGCCGGTGGCTGAGACCAAAGAGTTCGTTCGCACCGTTGAGAGCGAATTCGGGATGCCGATACGAATCGTCGCAAATCGCAAACTCGATATTCCGCTGTCGCACGAAGAATTGGAGAGCCTGAAAGCCGCAGGCTTTGGCGAGCTTTCCGAATACGCGGGCGGACTTCTGAATCAAGCGCGTACGCAAGAGGCGCAGTTGAAAAATTTGAGAAACGAATCCGGCGGTGCGGATATGCCGGTGATTCCACGATTGTATTCGCTTGAGCCGCGGGCGATGATCGCGAAGGCGGAGGAGGCCTTACGGACGCTTTGGACACGCTCTTAAGAGAGCGCAAAATCGTAGTATGCGTCGGTTCGGGCGGTGTGGGAAAAACGACCATGGCCGCCGCGCTCGCTGTGCGTGCGCGGCAAATAGGTCTGCGCGCCCTGGTGATTACGGTCGATCCGGCAAAGCGCCTTGCGACTTCGATGGGTCTTGATCTCACGGGTGTCGAAGAGCGAGAGGTTCCGTCGCTCGCGGCAACGGGCGGATCTTTGGCCGCGGCGGTTGTCGATTCCAAGCGTGTTTTCGATGATTTCGTGGCGACTCATTCAAATGACCCGAAGCTTTTCGAGAAACTTTCAAAGAACGCGCTTTATCAGCAGCTTTCAACAACGCTTTCTGGCTCGCAAGAATTCACGGCGCTCGAGCGGTTGCTCCAGGCGTATGAGTCAGATCGATTCGATTTGATCATTCTCGATACGCCTCCAACTCAGCACGCGATCGATTTTCTATCGGCGCCCGAGCGTATTCAGGGGCTGTTTCAAGATGCCATTACGAAATGGTTCATGAACCCCGACGAGAACTCGGGTTTCTTGAAGCAAGGTTTGATCGGCTCCATCATCGGTCGCGGCACGCGTGTCGCGCTCAAGTCGCTTGAAATTCTAACTGGCGCCAAATTCATAGACGAGCTGATCGACTTCTTTCACTCCATTCGCTCGATCCAAAAGACGTTGCGCGAGAGAAGCGATAAAATCAGTTCGCTTTTGCGATCACAAGAGGCGTCGTTTGTTTTGGTCACGAGTTTCGACGCGGCCAAACTTCTTGAAGCAAGGCATCTGAGTTCGCATTTGAAGAGTTTTGGATACGACCTCGGGGCGTGTATTTTGAATCGCGCCTTTCCAGAGCATCTGCCAGACCTAAGTGAAATTATGAGTGGTGATGTCGCGGGCGGCGTTTCGACCGAATTCAAGGCGGCGGCCGAAAAGCTCGTCGCGTACCATCATGTCGTTAAGCTCGATCATGCCAAGAGATTCGAATTGTTTGAGGACTTTGAACGCAAAATCGAATCAGGTGTCATCGTGTTGCGGGTGCCGGAGTACCGACAGGATCTTTTCGGGCTCGAAGACCTCGAAGCATTGGCGAAATCTTTTTGAGACGAACGGGCGGGGTGGACGAACGTGAGAGAGGGAATGACAATGCGAAAATGGATCGCGACGTTTAGCGTTCTAATGTTCTTGCTGGCTGTTGTTGTGAGTTGCGTTTCTGGGTGTGTTTCGGCCGGCAGTCGCTCGCGATCGGCCCAGCTGACCGTGAGAAAAGTCCTGGGTTATCCGGATGATCCGTATTTGGCGCCGATTCCTGCGGCACCACCGGCGTACAAAGAGGCGTACGCGTTGTTCGAAGCGCGTGATTATCAAAAATCCGCTCAGGCGTTTGAACGTTTTCTGCGCGAGCAGCCTCTGACCAACTGGACGCACGCCGCTCAGTTTAACTGGGGACGTTCTTTGGAGGAGCAAGGGCGCTATCGGGAAGCGTTGGCGAAATACCAAGATGTGATCGAAAAAGGCGCGTTAACGCCGAAGCTTCAAGGGCTGGCCCTTTTAAGAGCGTCGGCTGTTTTTGAGGCCATGGGAGAAGACGATCGCAGTTTGGCGTCGCTTAAAGATGCGGAACGGCGCGCGGCGAGTCTTCCTGAGGAAGTGGCGCGAGTCGAATTACCCGCAAGGCTCGCGGCGGCTTACGCAAGGGAGCGCAATGAGCGCGAGGCGGAACGCTATTTTTTAATGGCAGACAAAGGCTTGGCGAAACTGCGTGTGCTCGCGGCTCAGGGTGCGACAAGTGGGGAGCTGCCGGAGTGGTTGCCTCGAGTGTTGTACGCGATGGGGCAGCGTCCGCAAGTCGAGATTCAGTGGGACCGTTTCGAAGCCAACATCGTTCCGCTTGAAAGAAGCCAGGGGTATCTGTTGCAGTCGGCGGAACTGGGTGTGGAGCCTTGGGCCTCGAAAGCCGCGGATGAGCTTATCGGAACCTACCGTGCGCTTCGGGTTTCAATTGATTCGGTGCCGACCCCAGCCGCGGCTGAAATCATAGTGGCGGCAAGAGAACAACAGCGTGAAAGATGGACGCGCCTCGTTCGGCTCTCCGATGCGCTGGTAAAACTGAGTTCGCTTTTCGTGACGGAAATCGAGGCCGAGCTACCCGAAGGGGCGCCTGCGCGCAGAATTTCCGACTTTGTCGGCGAATTGGACGAAGGGCTTCAGTCGACTCTGATGTTAGAGCGTCCCGTCGGCGAAAAGGAAACAGATGAGTCGCGCGCCCGTCGCGAACACGTGAAGGGGCGAACGCTAAAAGCGGAGCCGGCGTTTCCGGGAGAGGGTTCGGAGGAAGCGGGGACGGAGGAATGAAGGATTTCTTTTTCGGCCTCTTGGTTCCGTATCATGGCTTTAAGCGCATTTTCGGTGATTCGAAACTGCGCGCCCTCTCGATTGTCCCACTTGCGGTATCGGTGTTTGTCGGTGCCGTCTTGACGGTGGTCGCGATCTACGCGCTTGCGGGAATTATTGGGTATTTCTCGATCCAGGTTGGCGCGTTGCTCTCGCTCGCGCCGGGCGGATTTTGGCTGGGATTCATCACCTTTCTCATGTGGCCAATCGGGCTTTTGATTGTGGGGGCTTCTGTCTACGTGACGGTTCGTTTAATCGCGGCCCCGTTTTACGCGTACTTGGCCGAACAAACACTCGTGAGGCTCGGAGCGAGACAAGACAAGCCGTTCGTGCTTCGCGAGTGGTTGTGGCTTTCGTGCCGTATGTTGGCGGTGAGTTTAATTCGGGCGGTGTTGTTTGTATTGGCCGGTTGTATTTTGTTTGCCGTATCGCTGATTCCCGGTTTGAACGTCGTTGCGACGATCGGTTTTATGTACATGGTGGCCTTTGATATTTCGGATTACGGGTTTGAAGCCATGGAGTGGTCTCTTTCGCAGAGATTCCAGCATGTTCGAAAAAATCGGATCTCGTATTCGGGAGTGGCATTTGGAATGGGAGCGGCTATGTTGGTCCCAGGTTTAAATTTAGTATTGCTCCCGGCCGCGATTGTCGGATCGTGCGAGGTTCTGCAGCGAACAACGGCGAATCAGATTGCGACAGACCAGGACGTGGCGGAACAAGCACAGGTGTGACCGATGACGAATCAAATGAGCGATCAAACGAACGACGAAAAGGACCAGCTTCACCGAGCGATTGTTCAACACTTACCTCGTGTTGAAGATTGGTTTCGAGCGCAGCGGGCCGAGCTCGATCTGCCTTTCTACTCGAGTTACGATATTCGCGACTCCGGTTTTAAGATCGCCAATGTCGATGCGAACATTTACCCGGCGGGGTTTAACAACATCTGCCAGGTTGATCGTGAAAACGCACCGGAGTTAGTGCGCTACTACCTTGATCGTCATTACGGTGGCGTGAAGCGACTGATGCTGATCACCGAAGAGCACACGAATAACCCGTACTACTGGGATAACGTTTATTCTTTGCGCGAAATTCTGGCCGCGGCGGGCGTCGAAATCTGCGTGGCGATTCCTCGCATGGCGGAACCTCGAGGCATGATGACGACGGCGTCTGGTCGTCAGGTCGAAGTGAAGTCGGCGAACGTCGCCGGTGGACGGGTTACCTGCTCGGCGTTCGAGCCCGATTTGGTTGTGTCGAACAACGACTTCTCCGAGTTTTATTCGGAATGGGGTGATTCGCTCGAATTCAATCTCAATCCGCCTCGCGAACTCGGTTGGTGGCAACGCAAGAAATCGACCTACTTCAAGCACTACAACGATCTTTCGACCGACTTCGCCAAGTTGATAGGCGTCGATCCGTGGGTGCTGACGGTTCAAACGGAGTTGTTCTCTGATTTCGATATGTCCGAAGAAAACAGCAAGCGCGCTTTGGCGGAACGTGTTCAGGTGATGATTGACGGCTTAAGGGTCACTTACCGTGAACGTGGCATCGAAAACGATCCTGTCGTATTCGTAAAAAACAACGCGGGCACCTACGGTCTCGCGGTGATGCGGGCAACTTCGGGCGAAGACGTCATGAAGCTCAACAATCGCGCGCGCACGAAAATGAAAGCGGCCAAGGGCGGTCGTGCCGTTGAAGAAGTCATTATTCAAGAGGGAATTCCCTCGATCGTGCAGGCAGAGGGTGTGACGGCGGAACCGACCATCTATTTGTTCGGCTGCCAGCTTGCGGGTGGGTTCTTGCGCTCTCACTCCGAAAAAGGTCCGACGGAAAGCTTGAATAGCCCGGGAGCTGTTTACAAACGACTCTGTGTTTCAGATTTGAAAATCGACGTCGAAGGTAATCCGCTCGAGAACGTTTACGGCTGGTCGTCTCGCCTTGGTGTGTTGGCGATTGGTCGCGAGGCGCGCGACATGGGTGTCACGTACCGTGGTTACAAACGCTAGTTAGTTCGCACTCGGCCAAGTCACGATGAGTGGCTTGCGTTTGAAGTCGCGCATATCGGATTGATCGACATGGACTTCGTGACCTGGCGACGATTCGCGATAGAGCGTGACTTCGGTCACGGCCCAGCGTCGCGGCCACTGATTCATCATGTGTTTGAAACGAAACGAAGTGTAAGCCAGGATGCCGTGTTCTCGGCTGGCTTCTCCGCCGCCGAACGTGGCTTCTCCATCAATCGCGTTGCCGGCGAGAATCTCGAGCGTCGGAATCCAAATCGGCTCGGTGAGGGCGAGATCGTTTGATGTCGAGCAAGGCGCGTTGATTTCCATCTGAGGCTTTTGGCCAGAGGCGGCCATCCCATCGGCTTCGAGACGAACGAGGACGCGGTCGTAGAAGTCGCAGGCGAGCTGTCGTTGGCCATCTTCGGAACGAATAATGAATTGACCGAACTCGATGCCGACTCCGTGTGAATCGTGAACGACTTGTGCGGCGGTGAGCAGTCGCTTTTGCGAAGCCATTAAAAGCTCCGCTCCGTTGAGCCTTGAGAAATCGAGGTCTTTACGAATAGCCGCGGGCACGCGCCCTGAGATTCCCTTAAGCTTAAGATCTGAGACGTAGATCATTCCGTCCCATGCGGAGATCGAAATGTAAAAACCGAGAGCCGCAAACACGAAGAAGGTGGCAACGCCTCCCCAGAGAGTGAAGTTGGGTGAGCGTTGTTGAAAGTTAGGCGTGAAAGACGAGTCGCCTGACATGAAAAAGCCTCCGTCGATATATAAGTAGTATCGGCGGAGGCTCGGTTTTAAACAAGGCCAGCAAGCTCGACAAAGGTCCGGATCATCGCGCCTGAAGCGCCTTTACGCGGGTTGTACGGAACACGGTCGCCCGTGTGCCAGCCCGTGCCGGCGATATCGAAGTGGGCCCATGGAATATCTTTATCGACGAACTGCTCAAGGAATGCGGCCGCTGTTGCAGAACCGGCGCCTTTGCTCGAGCTGATGTTCGAGAGATCGGCATACGTGCCTTTCATGTCGCGTACGTGGAAGTCCGTAAGCGGCATGCGCCAGACCCATTCACCCGTCGTTTTCGCGGCTTCGTCGATTGCCGCCGCGAGCTTGTCGTTTCGTGTGAAGAAACCTGTGTGCAAGTTGCCAAGAGCGACAACCATCGCGCCGGTCAAAGTCGCGGCGTCGAAGATGGCCGCTGGCTTTTGTTCGCACGCGTAAACGAGCGCGTCGTTCAAGATCAAGCGTCCTTCGGCATCGGTGTTATTCACTTCAATCGATTTGCCGTTGCGGGCGATCACGATGTCGCCCGGCTTGTTGGCGCTAGGGCCAGGCATGTTCTCGGTCGTTGGAACGAGACCGATCGCGTTGATCTTAAGTCCAAGTTTTGCGATCGCGAGCATCGCGCCGATGACGTTTGCGCCACCGCACATGTCGTACTTCATTTCTTCCATGCCGGCCGAAGGCTTGATCGAAATGCCGCCTGAGTCGAAAGTCAGGCCCTTTCCGACGAAACAAACAGGTTTCTTGGAGGCTGCCGCACCTTTGTACTCCATGACGATGAACTTTGGTTCTTGCGAAGAGCCCAATGAAACCGAAAGGAACGAGTTCATTTTTTCGGCTTGAATCTTTTTGCGATCCCAAACCGTGACTTTCAGTTTTGTGCCTTTTGCGGCCTTAACTGTTTCTTCACCAAGAAGAGTCGGTGTCATAAGATTGCCTGGGCGGTCGCCGAGCCAGCGCGAAAAGTTCACGCACTCCGCGAGCGTTTGCCCAGTGGCGATGGCTTGATCAAGTGTCTTCGATTTTGATGAGGTCAGAACGATCGCCTTTTCGATGCCCTCTTCTTTTTTTCCGCCCTTGAACTCCGCAAACGAGTAGCACGAGAGCAAAAGCCCTTCGGCCAAGGCCTGTAAAGTGACGGCTTCTTTTTCCGACGACTCAGGGAGCGAGTCGAACGCGATTGCGATAGATTTTGCTTTGACTGTTTTTGCGTTCGAAACGATCGCGGCGGCCGCTTGGCGAACGGATTCGGCTGTGAACTCTTTCGCGTCGCCCACTCCAACGGCGACAAAATGACGTGCGCCGCCTAATTCAGCATTGCGATAAAGAACCGCTTCCGAAGCGGCTCCCGTGAGAGTGCCTTCTTCGAAACCCGCATGGAGTTTTGCCAAGCATTCTTCTCCGAAGCCTTTGAACGAGGTTCCAGCTTTTTTTGAAGCTTTCCCTTTTGTGGCTTTGTCGGTGTCCGCAACCTTTGCGGTGAAAACGACAAGAAGGTCCGCTTTTGTGTCTTCAATATTTGCGGATGGTTTCGCCACTTCGATTTTGAGTGCGGAAACTTTGCCAGATGTTTGAGCGGAAGATTTAGAATTCTTTTTAGTCGTCTTGTCGATTGCGGTCTCGATTGCCATATTCTGTGGTCCTATTAGTGGTCTGATTAGTTTAGTGATCTGATTAGTTGGTTTAGTTGGTCCAAATTGCACGGTCCCGTTTGGCGAGGCCGGGTTTGTCATTCGTTCTTTCGTCCTGGGTTGTAGCATGAATTCCTGAACCGAGGCATCTGGTCCGACGTCGAGCCCGACCTGCTGCAACATGATGAAGGGCGCTAGATCTGAGACAATAGCACCGGTAACACGCCGTCCTAGCTCTGGGTTTTTGTAGGGTTTATTTCAGCTCGGATGGCGGTTGACCGATAGGTAAATGCAGTAAAGCTTTAGGCTTTTAGTTCATGAAGGGAAACGATTCGTGGCATTGATACCGATTGTTGTTGAGCATACGGCCCGCGGTGAGCGCAGTTACGACATCTACTCGCGACTTCTCAAGGATCGCATCATTATCTTGGGAACTCCGATCAATGACGATGTCGCCAACGCCGTTATTGCGCAGATGTTGTTCTTGGAAGCTGATAATCCAGATAAGGATATTCAGCTTTACATCAACTCGCCTGGAGGTTCGGTGTCGTCGGGTCTTGGGATCTACGACATCATGCAGTTCGTGAAGTGTGACGTGGCGACGACGTGTATCGGTCTTGCCGCGAGCATGGGGTCCCTTCTTTTGACGGCGGGAGCAAAGGGGAAGCGGTTCATTCTTCCTCACGCGCGCGTGATGATGCACCAACCGCACATCATGGGCGGTCTTTCGGGGCAGGCGAGCGATATCGAGATCGCCGCGAACGAAATGCTCAATACGAAGAAGCGTTTGACAGAGATTTACGCGAATCACACGGGCAAAGATTACGAGACGCTCGATGCGGCTATGGATCGTGATTTTTATCTCAGTGCTTCGGAAGCGTTGGAATTCGGAATTGTGGATCATGTCGTAAAAGTTCGCAAAGGGTCGAAGGCGTAGGAAATGACGATGAGTAAGAAAGATTCTGGATCGGGGATTCTTCGTTGTTCGTTCTGTAACAAAACACAGAACGAGGTGAAGAAGTTGATCGCTGGACCTGGTGTCTACATCTGCGACGAGTGTATTGAGCTTTGTAACGATATCATCGCAGAGGAAAAAGATCGCGAAGAGACGGTGAAGCCGACTCTGAAGGTGCCAAAGCCTTTGGATATCAAAAACTATCTCGACGATTACGTGATCGGCCAAGAGCGTGCGAAGAAAGCGCTCGCGGTGGCGGTCCACAACCATTACAAGCGTATCAACGCGATGACAGGGCGTAAGGACGAAGTCGAGATTCAAAAATCGAACATCCTTTTGATCGGTCCTACGGGATCGGGCAAAACCCTCCTCGCTCAGACGATCGCGAAGATCCTGAACGTTCCTTTCGCGATGGCGGATGCGACGGCCTTGACCGAAGCGGGATACGTTGGTGAAGACGTCGAGAACGTGATTTTGAACCTTCTGCAGGCGGCGGATTACGACGTTGAGAAGGCGCAAAAAGGCGTTATCTACGTCGACGAAATCGATAAGATTACGCGTAAGAGCGAGAACCCTTCGATCACACGCGACGTTTCGGGTGAAGGCGTTCAGCAGGCGCTTCTCAAGATTCTTGAAGGTACGGTCGCGAATCTTCCACCGAAGGGCGGTCGTAAGCATCCTCAGCAAGAGTTCATTCAGGTCGATACGAGCAATATTTTGTTCATCGTCGGCGGTGCCTTCGTCGGTCTCGATAAAGTCATCGAGAACCGTCGTTCCAGCAAATCGCTCGGAATTGGCGCCGATATCCGTTCGTCGAGCGAGCGCGATGCGGGCGAGAACATTCTCCAGTTCGTGGAACCGGATGATCTTGTGAAGTTCGGACTGATTCCGGAGTTCATTGGTCGTATGCCGGTCACAGCGGTACTTGATCCTTTGAGCGAAGAGGCGTTGATCGACATTCTCGTGAAGCCGAAAAACGCTTTGACGAAACAGTACGCGAAACTTCTTTCATACGAGAAGGTCGATTTGCGATTCACGGACGAAGCTTTGCGCGCGATCGCGAAACAGGCGTTGATCCGTAAGACGGGGGCTCGCGGTCTTCGTGGTGTCATCGAGTCTGCGATGTTGGACGTCATGTTTGAAATTCCATCGAAGAGAGACGTCAAAGAGTGCATCATCGATGAAGAAGTGATCACGGAAAAAAAGCAGCCGACTTTGGTTCACCGAACCGAAGAGGAGATGCGGGCTCTTGAGGCGGCGGAGGCCGAGGCCGCGAGTAAGAACAAGGCCAAGACCGATAAGGGTTCGGCGGAGAGCGCCTAGGACTTCAAGACGGCTGCCGACTCAGGCGGCCGTTTTTTTTATATGTTGTACCGTGGGGCATTTGGGCGTGGCGTTTTGGCCATGACCTTGGTCTAGATCCATAGCGGCTGCTTATGGATCAAACAGCTTTTCCTTCATAAAAACTTTTTATTTCGCTTCAGGTATAAGTCCCTGTTCTATTCGACTTGGTCTGAAGGCCGAACGCATTTTGGCGAAGATCAATTGACCGATTGCTCTTCGGCGCGGGTCTGTCATCATCGAAGTAGGGGGATCGTCGTGATCCCTCGAACACACGGAAGGGGGAGATATGTCGGGAAAAAAGAACGACAAGCCAGTTGCGGATAGGACGGGAGAAGGCGGTGATTCTTCACGGCGAACGTTGCCGATGCTTCCTTTGCGTGACCTCATCATCTTCCCACACATGATGATGCCGCTCTTTGTAGGGCGCGAAAAGTCGATCAACGCTCTCGAAGAGGCGATGTCGAAACAAGTGGATATCGTGCTAGCGGCTCAGCGCGATGCGAAGACCAACAACCCTGAAGCCGGCGACATTTACGATGTCGGAACCGTCGGTTCGATTATTCAGCTTCTTCGTTTGCCGGATGGCACGGTGAAGGTTCTGGTTGAAGGTAAGCGTCGGGTTCGCATTGAACGCTACATTCCGAACGAAGGTTTCTTTCTTGTCGAGGCGCGCGATCTTCCGGAAGTGAGCGAGCGTGAGGTCGAGGTTCAAGCGCTTGTGCGTTCGGTGAAGGCGACATTTGAGCAGTACGTGAAGCTCAATAAACGCATTCCGCCGGAAATCCTCATGAAGGTAACGAACATCGACAACTCTTCGGAGCTTGCCGATATCATCGCGGCGCAGATGAATCTGAAGCTTGAAGACAAGCAAAAGATTCTTGAGCTCAACGATCCTGGTAAGCGTCTCGAGCAGCTGCTCGAGATGATGTCGGGTGAAATCGAGATCCTTGAGGTCGAAAAGAAGATTCGCACGCGTGTGAAGAAGCAGATGGAGCGCTCTCAGAAAGAGTACTATCTGAACGAGCAAATGCAGGCGATCCAAAAAGAGCTTGGCGAAAAAGACGACTACCAAGCCGAGATTCAGGAACTCGAAGAGCAGGCCAAGAAAAAGAAGATGTCGAACGAGGCCCGCGAAAAGACCATGAAGGAGATCAAGAAGCTTAAGATGATGTCTCCGATGTCGGCCGAAGCGACGGTCGTTCGGAACTACATCGACTGGATGCTGGGGCTTCCTTGGCAGAACTACTCGGTCGATAAACACGACATCAATGAAGCGCAAAACATTCTTGATGACGACCATTGGGGGCTTGAGCGCGTAAAGGAACGTATTCTCGAGCATCTCGCAGTGACTGCGATTGCTCCTGACATGCGCGGGCCTATTCTGTGTCTCGTCGGACCTCCCGGCGTCGGTAAGACCTCGCTTGCGCGTTCGATCGCAAAGTCGCTTGGTCGCAGTTTCGCGCGGATCTCCTTAGGTGGTGTTCGCGATGAAGCGGAAATTCGTGGTCACCGTAAAACGTACGTCGGCGCGATGCCTGGTAAAGTTCTTCAGGCCCTTCGCAAGACAGACACGGGCAACCCGGTTCTTCTGCTCGACGAAATCGACAAGATGTCGAGCGACTTCCGCGGAGACCCATCGTCAGCGCTTCTTGAGGTGTTGGATCCGGAACAGAACCAAACGTTCAACGACCATTACCTCGAAGTGGATTACGATCTTTCGAAGTGCATGTTCGTGACAACGGCGAACTCGCTCTACACGATCCCGCGTCCTCTCTTGGATCGTATGGAAGTCATCAATATCGAAGGTTATATCGAGAGCGAGAAGTTCCATATCACGCGCAAGTACTTGGTGCCGAAGCAGCTTAAGATGCACGGGCTTCTTGAGTACAAAGTGTCGATTCCGGACCAGACGATTCGTCACTTGATCCAGTTCTACACGCGTGAGGCCGGGGTTCGTAACCTTGAACGACAGGTTGCGAATGTTTGCCGTAAAGTCGCGACGGTCTTGATTAAAGAACGCGCGATTGCCGAAGGCAAAGCCGCGGCCTCGGGTAAAAAAGCGAAGGCTGGCAAGGCCGCGCCTAAGAGCGCGAAGGGCTTTATCGTGACTCCGAAGAAGCTCATCGAGCTTCTTGGTCCTCACAAGTACAAGCACGGAAAGATCGAAGAGGAAAACGAGATCGGTCTTACAAACGGAATGGCTTACACCGAAGTCGGCGGCGATCTGCTTCCGATCGAGGTTACAGTGGTTCCGGGGCGTGGCAAGTTCACGGTGACGGGACAGTTGGGCGACGTCATGAAAGAGAGCTGCTCGGCCGCAATGAGCTACGTGCGTTCGCGTGGTCCGCTCTTTGGTTTGGACAAAGAGTACTTTTCGAACGTCGATATTCATATTCACGTTCCGGAGGGTGCGATCCCTAAAGACGGTCCTTCGGCAGGATGTGCGATTACGACTTCGATCGTCTCGGCGTGCATGCGCATTCCGGTGAAGCGTACTGTGGCGATGACGGGAGAGGTGACTCTTCGCGGTCGGGTTCTTGCGATCGGCGGTCTCAAAGAGAAAACGCTCGCGGCTCATCGTGGTGGAATTCGTACGATCATCTGCCCGAAAGAGAACGAGAAAGATTTGAAAGATATCCCGAAAGAGGTTTTGAAAGAGCTCAAAATCATTCTTGTGAACCACGTCGACCAAGTTTTGGTGAACGCGTTGGATATCAAGAATGCGAAAGAGATCTTCAAAAACCGTCCAGAGCGTGGTTCGGGCGTGAAGCCTCAACAC